>JAPLAT010000609.1 GCA_026393175.1 Pseudonocardiales bacterium | reverse complement strand
CTGGCGCACGACCTCCTCGGCCGCCTCCAGGTTGTTGCGCGTGACCGTCTCCTCGAGGTTGCCCCCGGAGCCGGTGTACTTGCCGGTGTTGACGTCGACGACGGTCATCGCCTCGGTGCGGTCGATCACCAGCGTGCCGCCGGAGGGCAGCCAGACCTTCCGGTCCAGCGCCTTGAGCAGCTGCTCGTCGATGCGGTGCTCGGCGAACACGTCCTGCGACCCGACGTGGCGGTGCATCCGCGACGCCAGCTCCGGCGCGACGTGGGTGACGTAGCCGTGGAGGGTGTCCCAGGCGTCGTCGCCCTGCACGATGAGCGCGGAGAAGTCCTCGTTGAACTGGTCGCGGACGACCTTGATGAGCAGGTCGGGCTCCTCGTAGAGCAGCACCGGCGCCTTCGGCTTGTTCGGGCCGGTGGCCTCGGCCTTCGCCTTGACGACCTCCCACTGCGCCTGCAGGCGGCGGACGTCGCGCTCCAGCGCCTCGTGGCTGACGCCCTCCGACGCGGTCCGGATGATCACGCCGGCCTCGGCCGGGACGATCTCCTTGAGCAGGTCCTTGAGCCGCTTGCGCTCGACGTCGGGCAGCTTGCGGCTGATGCCGGCCGCACCGCCGGAGGGGACGTAGACCAGGAACCGGCCGGCCAGGCTGATCTGGGTGGTCAGCCGGGCACCCTTGTGCCCGACGGGGTCCTTCGTGACCTGCACGAGCACGCTGTCGCCCGACGACAGGGCCTGCTCGATGCGGCGGGCCTTGCCGCCCAGGCCTGCGGCGTCCCAGTCGACCTCGCCGGCGTAGAGCACGGCGTTGCGACCGCGGCCGATGTCGACGAACGCGGCCTCCATCGAGGGCAGCACGTTCTGCACACGGCCGAGGTAGATGTTGCCGACCATCGACGGGCCGGTGCCGCCGCTGCCGTGGGTGTCGGCGATGAAGTGCTCGACGAGCACGGAGTCCTCGAGGACGCCGATCTCGACGCGGTCGCCGCGCTCGCGGACGACCATCGTGCGGTCGACGGCCTCGCGGCGGGCCAGGAACTCGGCCTCGGACAGCACCGGGACGCGGCGGCGGCCGGCGTCGCGGCCGTCGCGGCGGCGCTGGCGCTTGGCCTCCAGGCGGGTGGACCCGCGGACGCCCTGCACGCCGTCGCCGGCCTCCTCGGCCCGCTCCCGGGGGGCGCGGACCCGGACGACCGTGCCGGGCGGGTCGTCGTCGCGCGAGCCCTCGTCGCCGTCCTCGCCGTTCCCGCCGCGCCGGCGGCGACGGCGGCGGCGGCGCGACCCGCTCGGGCGGGACTCGTCGTCGGAGTCGTCGCCGTCGTCCTCGGCGTCGGACTCGTCGCCCTCGCGCTCGGCGGTCTCGCCGGTGCCGTTCTCGTCGTTCTCGTCGCCGGTGGCGTCGTCGGCCTCGTCGGTGCCCGACTCCTCGTCGCCGCCCTTGCCGCGGCCCCGGCCGCGACGGCCGCGACGGCGCCGGCGACGGCTGCCGTCGTCGTCGCCGTCACCGTCGTCGTCGGGGGCACCGGTGGTGTCCTCGGCGGCCTCGGCCGCGGCGTCGACGGCGGGGGTCTCCTCCGCGGGCGCCTCCTCGGGCTCCTCGGCGGCGGGCCCGGCCGCCCGGCGGCGGGTGCGGGTGGGTCGCGTGGGCGGCTGGAAGACCGCCGCGGGCGGGGCGAACAGCGGGGCGAGCGCCGCCTCGGGGGCG
>JAPLAT010000371.1 GCA_026393175.1 Pseudonocardiales bacterium | reverse complement strand
GATCGGCCAGCGGTCGTTGTAGAGGTTGAAGATCGGGTGCACCGACCACAGGTCGTTGTGCGCCTCGTAGTAGGCGTCGATGGTGCCGACGTCGCGCCAGTAGCCGGAGTCCCGGTCGGTGGCGCCGGGCACCACGTTCTCGGCGAAGTCGTAGACCGACGCCTGCCCCTCGCGGACGAGCCGCGGGATGATGTCGCCGCCCATGTCGTGGTCGGAGTCGCCGTCCTCGGCGTCGGCGCGCAGGGCGTCGAGCAGGGCCTCGGTGGTGAACACGTAGTTGCCCATGGAGGCGAACGTCACGTCCGGGTCGTCGGGCACCGACGGCGGGTCGGACGGCTTCTCCAGGAACTCGATGATCTTCCCGGACTCGTCGGAGTTGATGACGCCGAACGCCTTCGCCTCCGCACGCGGCACCCGGATGCCGGCCACCGTGACGCCCGCGCCGCTCTCGATGTGCGCGGCGAGCATCTGGCCGGGGTCCATCCGGTAGACGTGGTCCGCGCCGAACACCGCGATGTAGTCGGGCCGCTCGTCGTAGACGAGGTTGAGGCTCTGGAAGATCGCGTCGGCGCTGCCGGTGTACCAGCGGCGGCCGAGCCGCTGCTGGGCCGGGACGGTGGTGATGTACTGCCCGAGCACGCTCGACAGCCGCCAGGTGGTGGAGATGTGCCGGTCGAGGCTGTGGCTCTTGTACTGGGTGAGCACGCAGATCCGGTGCATCCCGGCGTTGACCAGGTTGGACAGCACGAAGTCGATGAGGCGGTAGTTGCCGCCGAACGGCACCGCGGGCTTGGCGCGGTCCGCGGTGAGCGGCCACAGGCGCTTGCCCTCGCCGCCCGCGAGCACGATGCCCAGCACGTTCGCGGACATGCCGCGCGGGGAGGCGGCGGACATCCGCGCGCCCGTCATGTCCGACCGTCCCGACCGAGCAGCGTCACTCCACCGACCCTAGTGCTCCGCCCCGGTGCACGGCCAGATCGGCGGCCGATCGGGGCGGACCGCGTCGCGTCCCGTGGTCTACCGTGCGGGACGTGCGCATCGGCCTGCTCACCCGCGAGTACCCCCCGGACGTGTACGGCGGGGCCGGCGTCCACGTCGAGCACCTGGTGCCTGCGCTGCGCGCGCTCTGCGAGGTCGAGGTCCATTGCTTCGGGGAACCCCGGACCGGGCAGCCCGACACCTACGCCCACCGCGCGTCCGGCGCGCTGGAGGGCGCGAACCCCGCGCTGCAGACCCTCGGGGCCGACCTGTCGATGACCGCCGCGCTCGCGGGCGTCGACGTGGCGCACTCCCACACCTGGTACGCCAATATGGCCGGGCACCTGGCCAAGATCCTGCACGGCGTGCCGCACGTGGTCACCGCGCACTCGCTGGAGCCGCGCAGGCCGTGGAAGGCCGAGCAGCTCGGCGGGGGCTACCGGCTCTCGTCCTGGGTGGAGCGCACGGCCTACGAGCACGCCGACGCCGTCATCGCGGTGAGCGCCGGCATGCGCGCCGACGTCCTGGACTGCTACCCGGCGCTCGACCCGGCGCGCGTGCACGTCGTGCACAACGGCATCGACACCGGGTTCTACGCCCCCGACCCCGGCCGCGACGCCGTGCGCGCCGCGGGCGTCGACCCGGACCGGCCGATCGTCGTGTTCGTGGGGCGGATCACCCGGCAGAAGGGCCTCGGGCACCTCGTCGCGGCGGCGCACGCCATCGACCCGGCCGCGCAGGTCGTGCTGTGCGCCGGGGCGCCGGACACCCCCGAGATCGCCGCGGAGACCGAGAAGGCCGTCGCCGAGCTGGCCGAGACGCGCGGCAACGTCGTGTGGGTCCGCCGGATGCTGCCCACGACCGAGGTCCGCCAGCTGCTGTCCGCGGCCACGGTGTTCGTCTGCCCGTCGGTCTACGAGCCGCTGGGCATCGTCAACCTGGAGGCGATGGCCTGCGGCACGGCCGTCGTGGCCTCCGACGTGGGCGGCATCCCCGAGGTCGTCGCGGACGGGGAGACCGGGCTGCTGGTGCACTTCGACGAGCACGGCGTGGACGAGTTCCGCGCCGGCATCGCCGCGGCGGTCAACGAGCTCCTGGCCGACCCGGCCCGGGCCGAGGCGATGGGCGCCGCGGGCCGCGAGCGGGCCGTGCGGGAGTTCGCGTGGGACACCGCGGCCGCTCGCACCCTGGAGATCTACGCGTCCCTGCGCTGACGCGCCCGGGCCCGGTGGGCGGCGACGGCGGAGCGGTTGGCGCAGGCCGGCGAGCAGTAGCGGCGGGCGGCGTTGCGCGAGGTGTCGGCGAAGACCCGGGCGCAGCCCTCCGCGGCGCACCGGCCGTGCCGCTCCAGCCCGTACTCGGCCACGAGCATGGCCAGCGCGAACGCCGTGGTGGCCCGGACCCGGTCGAGCAGGCCCACCCCCGGCGGCGTGT
The DNA here is from genome assembly GCA_026393175.1 of Pseudonocardiales bacterium. Classification (GTDB taxonomy): domain Bacteria; phylum Actinomycetota; class Actinomycetes; order Mycobacteriales; family Pseudonocardiaceae; genus Pseudonocardia. Next base: position 10,593 of record JAPLAT010000371.1, on the reverse strand, counting down.
AGTGCAGGTGCCAGCCGTTGCCGTCGTGGTCGGTGAGGTGCGGGGCGATCGGCACGTCGGCGAGCAGGGCGTTGGCCGCCGCGGCGGCCGCGGGCAGCGCGTCGGCGTCGAAGACCGTGCGCAGCCGCCCGGCCCAGGCCCGCAGCTCGTCCTCGACGGCGGCCGGCTCGTCGAGGGCCAGGCGGTAGTCGTCGGCGACGAGGACCGCGCGCATCTGCTCGGGCGTCCCGTCGGGTTCGGCGAGCGCGTTGACGAGGTCGACGGCCGCGCCGAGTGCGTCACTCCGGTAACCGATGAAGTCCATTGGCCACTTACTCCTGCTAGCCTGTAAGGACCGTCGATAGTACGCGACTTACAGGGGGTTCCGGATGCGGTGCGCGCGGTGCGGGTGGCCTGCCGAGGAGGCGCGGACCGAGTCCGCGCACGTCACCTCGGAGGGGTGGGTGCGCTACCGGCGCTGCGTGTGCGGCGCGGTGTTCGTGGAGCGCCCGGCCGGCCGGGCCCCGGACGCGGCGAACGGCACCCGCGCCGGGTGAGCGCGAGTGCCGTTCGCCGGTGGTGCGTGGTGGTGCGTGGAGCCGTCAGCCCGAGGCGGCCTTCAGCGCGTCGCCGAGGTCGCTGGCCTCCTCGGTCGACATCTCGACGACCAGCCTGCCGCCGCCCTCCAGCGGGACGCGCATGACGATGCCGCGGCCCTCCTTGGTCACCTCCAGGGGACCGTCACCGGTGCGGGGCTTCATCGCCGCCATGTCCTGCTCCCTCCGTGTCGAAAGCTGACCCGTCGTCGCCGCGCCGGGGAGAGCGCTGGCCGGGGATGCCCGGCAACATCTTTCCTCATCGGACGGTCAGGGTCGCAACCGGAGCGATCAACGCGCCGCAGGTTCACGCTCCGGAGCGGTCAGGTCACCGCACGCCAGCAGTCGGCGACGTGGTCGTCGACGATCCCGGTGGCCTGCATGAGCGCGTAGCAGGTCGTCGGGCCGACGAAGCGCAGCCCGCGGCGCTTGAGGTCCTTCGCCATCGCGACGGACTCGCGGCTCGTGGCCGGGACGTCGGCGAGCGTGGCCGGGCGGACGTGCCGCTCCGGGGCGTAGGACCACAGCAGCTCGTCGAGCGGCACGTCGAGGTCCAGCACGGCGCGGGCGTTGTGGATCGTCGCCTCGATCTTCGCCCGGTTCCGGACGATGCCCGCGTCGCCCAGCAGGCGCTCGACGTCGGCGTCGCCGAACCCGGCGACGGCGGCGGGCTCGAACCCGGCGAACGCCGCCCGGAACGCCGGCCGCTTGCGCAGGATGACGATCCACGACAGCCCGGACTGGAACGCCTCCAGGCTCAGCCGCTCGAACAGCGCCGTCCCCCCGCGCAGCGGGCGGCCCCACTCGTCGTCGTGGTAGGCGGCGTACTCGGGAGCGGACCCGGCCCAGCCGCAGCGGACGGGCTCGGCCGCGAGGGGATCAGCCACGAGGGGATCGGCCACGACGGGATCAGCCACGCGCGTCCCGGTACCGCTGCTCGGCCAGCCGCGCCATCGCGTGCAGCGACCGCTCCACGCCCCACCGGAACGACGGGCGGACCAGCGGCCAGCCGAACCGCCCCAGCGCGCCGAGCGGCAGGTCGAGCAGCTCGCTCCACAGGAAGCGCGAGCGCTCCGGGCCCAGCTCCAGGACCTCGAAGACGCCGTCGCCGCGGACGACCCGGCCGGTGTGCCGCACCACGCAGCGCTTCGGCGGGTCCCACTCCACGATCTCCATCGTGTCGACGACGCCGAGCGGGCCGACGCCGGTGACGGCCCGCAGCCCGGCGCCGAGGTGGCGGCCCTCGCCGCCGCCGACGACCTCGACGCGGGTGCCGAGCATCCACTCGCCCTGGCCGGGCCAGTCCGTCACCGCGTCCCACAGCACCGTCGCCGGGACGTTGACGTCGACGGGGACGGTGAGCTCCACCCTGCTGCCGGTCATTCGGTGATCCTCGCCGATCCCGGTTCCTCCCGCGCGGCGGTCCTCCCGGCGGCCCCCGCCTCGAGCTCGGCGATCCGGGCGAGCAGGGCGTCGCGCTCCCCCTCGGCCCGGTCGAGCTCGGCGGCGAGCCGGTCGAGCACCCAGTCGACCTCGGTCATCCGGTAGCCGCGCAGCACCAGCGGGAAGCGCAGGGCGCGCACGTGCCCGGCCCCGATGTCCCGCGCGGGCAGCCGCGTGGGCGTCGCGTCGGGGGGCAGGGGCGGCAGCTCCTCGCCGCGGCCGAACACGAGCACGGCGACGCCGAAGAACACGGCCGCCACCGCGACGACCACCAGGAGGTAGATCAGCGCGGTCCCCACGCCCCCAGTATCGACGCTCGCCGCGGCGGCCCCGCTCAGGGTTCCGCGCGGCGCGCCGGCACCTCCCGAAGGGGGGGCCGCTCGGCGACCGGCGCCGCCGTCGGGACCGGCAGCCACTCGCCGCCCACCTGGCGGAACTGGGTGAGCACGCCGCCGCTGTCGGGCACCCCGCACCGCGCCAGCGCGGCCGCGACGATCTGCCGGGACATGCCGCCGAGCTGCAGCAGCGAGCGGTTGCGGTGCTTGCGCACGCCCAGGTTCACCTGGCCGAGCGCGTCGAGCCCGAGGCGGGAGTGGGTGTCGAGGAGCAGGCCGATCTCCACGCCGTAGCCGGTGGCGAAGGGCACCGACTCCAGCAGCTCGCGCGTCGCGGCGTACTCGCCGCCCAGCGGCTGCACGATCCCGGACAGCTCCGGGCGCAGCGCGGCGAGCAGCGGGCGGGCGACGAGCTCGGTGACGCGGCCGCCGCCGGTGTCCGCCTGGGTGGTCTCCAGGCGCAGCGGGCGCCGGTAGAAGCCCTTGACCAGGTGCACGCCGGGCTCCCGCAGCAGCGGCCCGACGAGCGCCGGCACGAACGCGGCGTCGAAGTCGACGAGGTCGGAGTCGATGAAGCAGACGACGTCGCCGGTGGTGGCGGCCAGCGAGCGCCACAGCACCTCGCCCTTGCCCGGCAGCGGCGCGAACTCGGCCAGCACGTCCTCGCGGTGCACCACCCGGGCGCCTGCCGCGGCGGCGAGCTCGGCCGTGCGGTCGGTGGAGCCGGAGTCGAGCACGACCAGCTCGTCCACCAGCGGGGCCGGGCCGAGGGTCAGCGGGACGATGGCGGCGACGATCGCCCCGACCGTCTCCTCCTCGTCCAGCGCGGGCAGGACCACCGAGACCGTGCGGCCCGCCTTGGCGGCGACGAGCTCGGCGACCGGCCAGTCGGGCTCCTGCCAGGTGCGGCGGGCGAACCAGTCCTCGAGGCGTGCGTCCATGGGTGCTCCCGTCAGGCGAGTGCGCGGACCGTCCGCGCGGGAGGACGAGCACCGGTGATCGCCGCGACCATGTCCACCGTACGTCGGGTGGCGGCCACCTCGTGAGCCCGGAACACGCGCGCGCCCGCCGCGGCGGCCAGCGACGTCGCCGCGAGGGTGCCCTCCAGCCGCTCGTGCAGGGCCACGCCGAGGGTCTCGCCGACGAAGTCCTTGTTCGACAGAGCCATCAGCACCGGCCAGCCGGTGGCGACCAGCTCGTCGACGCGGCGGAGCAGGGCGAGCCCGTGGAAGGTGTTCTTGCCGAAGTCGTGCGTCGGGTCGACGAGGATCCCCTCGCGGGGGACGCCGAGCGCCACGAGCTTCTCGGCCTGGCCGGTGACCTCGGCGATCACGTCGGCCACCACGTCGGCGTAGCGGACGCGGTGCGGGCGCAGCCGCGGGACCGACCCGCCGGTGTGCGAGCAGACGATGCCCACGCCGGTCTCGGCGGCGACCTCGCCGAGGGTCGGGTCGTGGCCCGCCCACGTGTCGTTGAGCAGGTCCGCGCCCTCGGCCACGGCGAGCCTGCCGACGTCCCCGCGCCAGGTGTCGACGCTGATCACGACGTCGGGGTGGCGGTCGCGGACCGCCGCCACGAACGGGACGACCCGCCGCACCTCCTCCGCGGTGTCGACGACCTGGCCCGGCCCGGCCTTCACCCCGCCGATGTCGACGATGTCCGCGCCCTCGGCGATCGCGGTGTCCACCCGGGCCATCGCGGCGTCGTCGGCGAACGCGGCGCCCCGGTCGTAGAACGAGTCCGGCGTGCGGTTGACGATCGCCATCACCAGCGCGCGGTCCTGGGCGGGGGTGCGGGTACCGAACCTGATCGTCACGCCCCGATCCTGCCGCGCCCGCGGCACCCGTGCGCGCCCGCGCGCGTCCGGGGGCCTCTAGCCCGTCGGCGCGCGCACGAGGCCCGGGGAGCCCGCGCAGGCGTCCAGGGCCGCCGCGACGTCCGTCGCGACCACCAGCCGGGCCAGGGCCTCGGCCTGCACGAAGCCGCGCTCGTGCAGGCCGCGGACCCAGTCCAGCAGGCCGGTCCAGTGGCCGTCGGGGTCGAGCAGCACGACCGGCTTGTCGTGCAGCCCCAGGTACCCCGAGGTCCACACCTCGAACAGCTCCTCGCAGGTCCCGATCCCGCCGGGCAGGGCGAGGAAGGCGTCGGCGTGGGCCTCCATCAGCGCCTTGCGCTCGCGCATCGTCTCGGTGACCAGCAGCTCGTCGGACTCGTGGTCGGCCCACTCCCGCTCCACCATCGACCGCGGGATGACCCCGGTGGTGCGGGCCCCGCCCGCGCGCGCCGCGCCGGCGACCGCGCCCATCATCGAGCGCCGCCCGCCCCCGGAGACCAGCTCCCACCCGCGGGCCGCGATCCCGCGGCCCACCTCGGCCGCGAGCGCCGGGTAGTGCGGGGCGATCGGCTCGACGGACGCGCAGTAGACGCAGACCCGCACGGCCATCAGTGCGCGTCCTCCCAGGCTTTGTAGGCCTCGTGCACGACGCGCACGGCGTCGTCGACGTCGTCGGTGAGGTGCAGCAGGGCCAGGTCCGCGCTCCCGATCTTGCCGCTGTCCAGCACCGTCTTCGCGATCCAGTCGTACAGCCCGCCCCAGTAGTCGACGCCCAGCAGCACGACCGGGAACTTGGTGACCTTCTTCGTCTGCACCAGCGTCAGCGCCTCGAACAGCTCGTCGAGGGTGCCGAAGCCGCCGGGCAGGCAGACGAACGCCTGGCTGTACTTGACGAACATCGTCTTGCGGGCGAAGAAGTAGCGGAAGTTGATGCCCAGGTCGACCCAGTCGTTGAGGCCCTGCTCGAACGGCAGCTCGATGCCCAGCCCGACCGACAGCCCGCCGGCCTCCGAGCAGCCCTTGTTCGCCGCCTCCATCACGCCCGGCCCGCCGCCGGTGATGACGGCGAACCCCTCCTCGGCGAGCGCCGTGCCCAGCGCGCGGCCCAGCGCGTACTCGTGGTGGTCGCGGGGGGTGCGCGCGGAGCCGAAGACGGTGACGGCGCGCGGCAGCTCCGCGAGCATCCCGAAGCCCTCGACGAACTCGGCCTGGATGCGCAGCACCCGCCACGGGTCGGTGTGCACCCAGTCGTTCGGGCCGCGGGAGTCGAGCAGGCGCTGGTCGGTGGTGGTCTGCTCGTTGCGCTGGTCGCGACGCAGCACGACGGGACCGCGCTGCTTCTCGTCGGGGCGCACGCGCCCGTTCTCGGTCATGGGACCGAGGGTAGTGATCCGGTCAGGACAGGAACCGGCGGAGGACGTCCGCCGCCTCGGTGATCTGCCGGGTGTCCACGTGCTCCTCGCGGGTGTGGGCCAGGTTGGGGTCGCCGGGGCCGTAGTTGAGCGCCGGGATGCCCAGCGCCGCGAAACGGGAGACGTCGGTCCAGCCGTACTTCGCGCTCGGCGCGGCCCCGGTGGCGGCGACGAACTCCGCCGCCGCGGGCGCGGTCAACCCCGGCAGCGCACCCGGGGACAGGTCGGTGACCACCAGGTCGTGGCCGTCGAAGACCTCGCGGACGTGCGCCTGCGCCGCGTCGGCGTCCCGGTCGGGGGCGAACCGGAAGTTGACCGTGACGGTGCACGCGTCCGGGACGACGTTGCCGGCCACCCCGCCGTCGATCCGGACGGCCTGCAGGCCCTCGCGGTAGACGCAGCCGTCGATCTCGACGTCGCGGGCGCGGTAGCGGGCCAGCACGTCGAGCACGGGCGCCGCCGCGTGGATGGCGTTGCGGCCCAGCCACGACCGGGCCGAGTGCGCGCGGTGGCCGTCGAGCCGGATCTCCGCGCGCAGCGTGCCCTGGCAGCCCGCCTCGACACCGACGTTCGTCGGCTCGCCGAGGATCGCGAGGTCCGCGGCGAGCCAGTCGCGGTGCTCGCGCTCGATCCGGCCCAGCCCGTTGCGCTCGGCCTCGACCTCCTCGCAGTCGTAGAACACCAGCGTGAGGTCGTGGCGCGGAGCCGTCAGCGTCGCGGCGAGGTGGGCGATGACCGCGTCGCCCGCCTTCATGTCCGAGGTCCCGCAGCCGTGCAGCAGGTACCCCTCGCGGCGGGAGGGGAGGTTGTCGGCGATCGGGACGGTGTCCAGGTGCCCGGCCAGCAGCACCCGGTGCTCCCGGCCCAGGTCCGTGCGGGCCAGCACCGCGTCCCCGGAGCGGACGACCTCCAGGTGCGGGGCCTGCTCCCGCAGCGCCGCCTCCAGCGCGTCGGCCAGCACCTTCTCCTCCCCCGACACGCTGGGCACGTCCACCAGCGCGGCGCAGAGGTCGACGGGGTCGGCGGTCAGGTCGAGGTGGCCCACCCCGGCGACGCTACCCGCCCTCCCCCCACCGCTCTGCTTACCCATACGCACCACCCCCGGGGCCTCTCGACCAGCGAGAGTGCACCCCGTCCGGTCCGGACCGGCCTGGGTGCGACCTGATCATCGACGGCCCGGCCGAGATCGCACCAGGACCGCCGCCCACCGGACTCAGCGCACTCTGATCATGGACGCTCCCCTCCCCCGTTGCGTATCGGTAAGCAGAGCGGTGCGGGTTGTCCACCGAGGTTGTCCACAGGTGGATCATCGGGTCTTGCCGGACGCGGCCGGGCGTCGCACGCTCGGGGCGTGGACCTTCCCCCCGGCTGCGACGACGTGGTGGGGATCGTGCGCGCCGCCCGCCGGCGGGCCGACTGCAGCCAGCGGGAGCTGGCCACCCGCGCGGGGGTGTCGCCGTCGACGGTCGGGCGGATCGAGGCCGGGTCGCTGGTCCCCGGCCTGGGGATGCTGCGGCGGGTGCTCGCGGCGGCCGGGTGCGTGCTCGTCGCGGTCGACGGGGCGGGGCGGCTGGTCCTGCCCATGGGCGACGACCGCACCGACCTGCGCGACGGGGCCGGGCGGCGCTACCCCGCCCACCTGGACACCGTGCTCGACCCGGCGCCCGGGCAGTGGTGGGGCGACCGGTACGGCCTGGCGTCCCCGCCGGAGACGTTCCACCGCGACCGCCGCGCCCGCGACGCGCGACGCCGGCGGTCGCAGGCGGAGGTCCGGGCCGCGCGGCTGCGGCACCCGGCGGTCCGCCACCGGCGGGGCGGCGGATAGCGTCGGGGGCCGTGAGCACCGCACCGCGCCGCGAGGGCGCCTCCGGCACCGGCCTGGCCACCGTCACCGCGGACGGGACCGTCCTGGACACCTGGTACCCGGCCCCGGCGCTGGGCCCGGACGCCCCGGACGTCATGGCCGACCTGGAGCCGCTGGCCGGGGCGGACGGCGCGCGCGACGTCTCCACCGTGGTGGTGCGCACGGAGATCGCCTCGCTGGCCGACCCGCCCGTGGACGCCCACGACGTCTACCTGCGGCTGCACCTGCTGAGCCACCGGCTGGTGGCGCCGCACGGGGCGAACCTCGACGGCCAGTTCGGGCTGCTCGCCACCGTGGTGTGGACCAACCACGGCCCCTGCGCCGTCCGCGGCTTCGAGCTCACCCGGGCCCGGCTCAAGGCCCGCGGGCAGGTGACGGTGCACGGGGTGGACAAGTTCCCGCGGATGGTCGACTACGTGCTGCCCACGGGCGTCCGGATCGCCGACGCGGACCGGGTCCGGCTGGGCGCGCACCTGGCCGAGGGCACCACGGTCATGCACGAGGGCTTCGTGAACTTCAACGCGGGCACGCTGGGCGCGTCGATGGTGGAGGGCCGGATCTCGGCCGGGGTCGTGGTCGGCGACGGGTCGGACGTCGGCGGCGGGGCGTCGATCATGGGCACGCTGTCCGGGGGCGGAAAGGAGGTCGTCTCGGTCGGGCGGCGCTGCCTGGTCGGCGCGAACGCGGGCATCGGCATCTCGCTGGGCGACGACTGCGTGGTGGAGGCGGGCCTGTACGTCACCGCGGGCACGAAGGTCGTGCTGCCGGACGGGACGACCGCCGCGGCGCGCACGCTGTCGGGCCAGGACGGCCTGCTGCTGCGCCGCAACTCCCTCTCCGGCGCCGTGGAGGCGCTGGCCCGCACCGGCGAGGGGATCGCCCTCAACGCGGCGCTGCACGCGAACTAGGCTCCGCCCCCGTGCCCACCGCCGCCCCGCGCCGCGCCCGCCGGATCTCCGCGGAGGCGCTGAACCTCCCCGAGCCGTTCCTCGCCGCCCCCTCCGACGCGCCGCCGCACCACGTGCGGGCCGCGCTGGACCTGCGGCTCCGCGCGCTGCTGCAGCACGACCCCGGCACCCGCACCGGCGAGGACATCGAGGACCTGCACCAGATGCGGGTGTCGGTGCGCCGGATGCGGGCCACCCTCAAGGCGGCCCGCCCCCTGCTCGACGCGGCCTGGGCCGACGGCCTGCGCGCCGAGCTGGGCTGGCTGGGCGGGGCGCTGGGCCCGGTACGCGACCTCGACGTGATGATCCTGCGGCTGCGCGGCGAGGTGGCCACGCTGCCGCCGGAGGAGCAGGAGGCGGGCACGGTGCTCGTCGACGCGCTGGAGACCGAGCGGACGGCGGCGCGGGCGGAGATGCTGGCGGCGCTGGACGCCCCGCGCTACCCGGCGCTGCTGGAGCGCCTCGCCGACGCCGTCCGGCTCCCGCTGCCGACGCCCTCGGCCACGCAGGCCCAGCCCGAGCTCGTGGACCTGGTGCGCGCGGAGGCCCGCCGGATGCGCCGGGCCGTCGCCAAGGCCGGGCCGAACCCGCCCGACGCGGTGCTGCACGCGCTGCGCATCCACGGCAAGCGCGTGCGCTACACCGGCGAGCTGGTGGAGCCGGGCCTGCGCCGCACCGCGGCGGGCAAGGCCGTGAAGAAGCTCCTGGCGGCCACCGCGGACCTGCAGGAGGTGCTGGGCGACCACCAGGACGCCTGCGTCGCCGAGCAGCGCATCCGCGAGCTGCTCGACGGCCTGGGCGACCTGCCCGACGCCTACGTCGTGTTCGTGGCGGGGCGGCTCGTGGAGCGGGAGCGCGAGCGGGCGGAGGCCAAGCGGGCGCAGTGGTGGGCGGCGTGGGAGCGGGTCGCCGCCGTCACGGTCTAGCGTCGCTCCCGGCGGGCCGGTCCCCGATCCGCACGATCGCGTACCCCTGCAGCGCGCCGGCGAGCAGCAGCACCCCGAGCGCGACGACGAACCCGCCGCTCAGGTCGATGAGCACGCCCATGAGCAGCGGCACCAGCCCGGCCGCGGTGTAGCCGACGCCCAGCGCGAGCCCGGTGGTGGCGGCGCTGGCGGCCGGGCCGGGCGTGCGCCAGGCGATGACGGTGAGCCCGAGCGGGAACCCGGCCCCGACGCCGATCCCCATGAGCACGACCCACAGCCACGGCAGCGGCGCGGGCGCCACCATCGCGCCGAGGGTGCCGGCCAGCCCGCAGGCCAGCGTCAGACCGGCCCAGAACCGCCAGCGCCGGCGCCGCTCGGCGAGCGCGGGCACGAGCAGCGCGGCCGGGATCTGGGTCACGCTCCACACCGCCAGCAGCAGCCCCGCGGCGGCAGGCGTCCAGCCCTGCCCCTCGTAGTACGGGGAGAGCCAGGTCAGCCAGCCGTAGAACATCACCGACGTGCCGGCCTGGTAGCAGCAGGTCAACCGGGCGAAGGGGTCGCGCCACGGCAGCGCCGCCGTGCCGGGGACACCGGCGGGGACCCGGCGCGCGATCGGCGTCCAGATCGCGACGGCGAGCACGGCGGGCACCGCCCACACGGCGAGGGAGAACGACCACCCGCCCAGCGCGACGGCGAGCGGCACGGCGACGGCGCTGGAGACCGTCGCGCCGACCATCATCGACACGACGTAGCCGCCGGTGGCGAGCCCGGCCCGGTCGGCGAGGTGCTCCTTGACCACGCCGGAGAGCAGCACGCCGGCCAGCCCGATCCCCAGCCCGGTCAGGACGCTGCCGCCGATCAGCGGGAGCAGCGCCGGGATGCCGCGCAGCAGCCCGCCGAGCGCCACCAGCCCGACGGCGCCGCCGAGCGCGGGCTCGCGGCCGAACCGGGCGCCGACGGCGGGCCCGGCGAACGAGCCCGCGGCCATCATCCGCACCGCGCCGGCCTGCACCAGCCCGGCGACGCCCGCGGGCGGGCCCAGCTCGGCGCGGACGGTCTCCAGCAGCGGCGGGTAGCCGGCCAGCGCGGCGCGGAGGTTCGCGGCCAGGGCGAGCAGGCCGAGCAGGACGACCCAGGGCCGCACCGCGGGGCGGACGGAGGTCACGGGGTCAGCCGGGCCACCGCGGCGTCGATGCGCTCGTCGGTCGCGGTGACGGCGACGCGCACGTGCTGCGCTCCCGCCGGACCGTAGAACTC
>JAPLAT010000632.1 GCA_026393175.1 Pseudonocardiales bacterium | reverse complement strand
GGCGCCCGCCGCGGCCGCGCCCGGAGCCGGTGCGGGTCCGGCTGGCCCGCACGGTGGCGCGCACCGCCGTCGCCCTGCCCCGGTGGGGGCTGGTCGGCGCGGCCGCGTTCACGGCCGCGTCGCTGCTCGGCGCCCACGGCGTGCTCACCGGGCTGTTCTGGGGCCGGGTCGTCGAGGCGCTGGCGAGCGGGTCCGACCCCTGGCCCGCCGCGGCCGCGCTCGCCGCAGGCCTGCTGCTCAACCCCCTCGCGATCCTGGTGGGCTTCCGCACCTACCCGATGTGGTGGACGGCGGTGACCCTGCGGATCCGGCTCGCCGTGCTGCGCGGGCAGACGATGCAGCGGCGGCTGCCGCGGACCCCGCCGGGGGAGGTCACGGCCCGCGCGCTGGACACCGACCGGCTCGTCGTCTACGTCGACCGCTGGGTCGACGTCGCCACCGGGCTCGTCGTCGTGGTCGCGACGGCGGTGGCGGCCGGGAGCGTGCTCGCCGGGGCCGTGGTCGCCGCCGTCCTCGGGGTGACCACGCTCGTGTCGGTGGCGGGCGCCCCCGTCGCCGGCGCGACCGGCCGCGCCGCCGCCGACGCCAGGGCCGCGTTCGGCGCGGCGCTCGGGGCGGCGCTGGAGTCCGCGCGGACCGTCGTGCTGGCCGCCGCGACCCCGGCCGTGCAGGCCCACCTCGGCGCCGTCGACGCCCGCCGGGTCACCGCTACCGTGCGCGAGCAGCGGGTGCGGGCCCTGCTCGACGGCGTCCCCGGCCTGGTCGTGCAGGCCGGGGTGGTCGGCGTCTGGGCCGTGCACCTGCAGGGCGGCTGGGGCCTGGCCACCGCGCTGCTCGTGTCCACGACCGTCGCCGGCACGGGCTGGTTCGCCACCGTCTGCGGTGCCGCGGTCACCGAGGCCCCGGTCGCGCGGCGCTGGCTGCAGGCGGTGTCGGACCTGGCCGGCGGCCTCGACCCGATCACCCTGCCGCCCGGCGTCGACCTCGGGGCGGGCACCGCCCCGCCGCCGGGGACGGCGGGCCGGGTGCCGCTGCGCCGGCTGCGGCTCGACGGGGTGTCGGTGGTGCACGACGACGGCACGGTGGGGGCGTCCGGGGTGGACCTCACCGTCGACGCCGGGTCGCTGGTGCTGCTCACCGGCCGGGTCGGCTCCGGCAAGTCCAGCCTGCTCGCCGGCCTGGCCGGGCTCGCCGACCACGAGGGCAGCATCCGCTGGAACGGCCGCGACGTGGACGACCCGCAGCGGTTCCTGCGCCCCGGGCAGGTCGCCTACGTGGGCCAGGTGCCGCGGGTGCTGTCCGGGACGTTCGCCGAGAACATCGCGCTGGGCCACGACCGGGTGCTGGCCGACGCGATCGCCGACGCCCGCCTGCAGGCCGACCTGGACGCCGCGGGCGGGGTCGGCACGCTGGTCGGGCACCGCGGGGTGCGGCTGTCCGGCGGGCAGGTGCAGCGCCTGGCGCTGGCCAGGGCGCTGGCCACCGGGGCCGAGCTGCTGCTGGCCGACGACGTGTCCTCCGCGCTGGACGCGCGGACCGAGGTGGAGCTGTGGGAGGCGCTGCGCCGCCGCGGCGTCACGGTCGTGGGGTCGAGCAGCAAGCGCTCCGCGCTGGCCCGCGCCGACCGCGTCGTCGTGCTCGACGGCGGCCGGGTCGTCGACTCCGGACCGTGGGCGGAGCTGTCGGCGCGCTGGGCCCACCTGGCCGGGTGAGCCCCGGCCCGACGGCGGCGCGGGCGGGCGGTCGCAGGGCCCGGCCAGGGCGTTCCGTAGGCTCGACCCCCGTGGCCGCCACCCCCGCCGTCGAACCGGCGAAGATCGACACCGTCGACCTCGCCGCCGGTACCCCCGACCAGCCGCAGCCCTACCGCGAGCTGGGGCTGAAGGACGACGAGTACGAGCGCATCGTCGAGATCCTCGGCCGCCGGCCCACGGACGCCGAGCTGGCGATGTACGCGGTGATGTGGAGCGAGCACTGCTCCTACAAGTCCTCCAAGGTGCACCTCGCCTACTTCGGCGAGCGGACGACGCCCGCGATGAAGCGCGCCATGCTCGCCGGGATCGGCGAGAACGCCGGCGTGGTCGAGATCGGCGACGGCTGGGCCGTCACGTTCAAGGTGGAGTCGCACAACCACCCGTCCTACGTCGAGCCGTTCCAGGGCGCGGCCACCGGCGTCGGCGGCATCGTCCGCGACATCATGGCGATGGGCGCGCGCCCGATCGCCGTCGCCGACCCGCTGCGGTTCGGCCCGGCCGACGCCCCCGACACCGCCAGGGTGCTGCCCGGCGTGGTCGCCGGGGTCGGCACCTACGGCAACTCGCTCGGCCTGCCCAACGTCGGCGGCGAGGTCGTCTTCGACGCCGGGTACGCGGGGAACCCGTTGGTCAACGCGCTGTGCGTGGGGGCCATGCGGGTGGAGGACCTGCACCTGGCGTTCGCGTCGGGCACCGGCAACAAGATCGTGCTGTTCGGGGCGCGCACCGGCCTGGACGGGATCGGCGGCGTCTCGGTGCTGGCCAGCGAGACGTTCAGCGGCGACACCGGCCGCAAGAAGCTCCCCGCCGTGCAGGTCGGCGACCCGTTCACCGAGAAGGTGCTCATCGAGTGCTGCCTCGAGCTGTTCGCGGCCGGGCTGGTCGTCGGCATCCAGGACCTCGGCGGCGCCGGGCTGTCCTGCGCCACGTCCGAGCTGGCCAGCGCGGGCGACGGCGGGATGCGCGTCGACCTCGACGCGGTGCCGCTGCGGGCGCAGGGGATGAGCGCGGCGGAGATCCTGTCCAGCGAGTCGCAGGAGCGCATGTGCGCGGTCGTGCGGCCCGAGGACGTCGACGCCTTCATGGCCGTGTGCGACAAGTGGGACGTGCTCGCGAACGTGATCGGCGAGGTCGTCGAGGGCGGGCGGCTGGTGATCACCCACCACGGCGAGACGGTCGTGGACGTCCCGCCGCGCACGGTCGCCCACGACGGGCCGGTCTACCGGCGCCCGGTGCAGCGCGGGGCCGGCCAGGACGCGCTCGTCGCGGACTCGCCCGCCCGGCTGCCCCGCCCGGAGACCCCCGCCCAGCTGCGGGCGGAGATCCTGCGGATGGCGGCGAGCCCGAACCTGTGCAGCCGCGCCTGGGTCACCGACCAGTACGACCGCTACGTCCGCGGCAACACCGCGAGCGCCCAGCCCGCCGACGCCGGCGTCGTCCGGGTGGACGAGGTGACCGGCCGCGGCATCGCCGTCGCCACCGACTGCAACGCCCGCTTCGTCGCGCTCGACCCGTACGCCGGGGCGCAGCTGGCGCTGGCCGAGGCCTACCGCAACGTCGCGACGTCCGGCGCCGTGCCGCTGGCCGTCACCGACTGCCTCAACTTCGGCTCGCCCGAGGACCCGCACGTCATGTGGCAGTTCCAGCAGGCCGTCCGCGGCATCGCCGACGGGTGCGCGCAGCTGGGCATCCCGGTCACCGGCGGCAACGTGAGCTTCTACAACCAGACCGGCGACCGGGCGATCCTGCCGACGCCGGTGGTCGGCGTGCTCGGCGTGATCGACGACGTCGCCCGCCGGGTGCCGTCCGGCTTCACCCGCGACGGCGACGCGATCGTGCTGCTCGGCGAGACGCGCGAGGAGTTCGGCGGCAGCGAGTGGGCGCACGTCGCGCACGGCCACCTCGGCGGCACCCCGCCCGCCGTCGACCTCGCGGCCGAGCACCGTCTCGCGGCCCTGCTGGCCTCGGCCGCGGCCGACGGCCTGTTGACCGGGTCGCACGACCTCTCCGACGGCGGGCTGTCGCAGGCGCTCGTGGAGGCCTGCCTCGTGGGCGGGCACGGCGCGCGGGTGCACCTGCCCGAGGGCGACCCGTTCGTGGCGCTGTTCGCCGAGTCGGCCGGCCGGGTGCTGGTCACCGTGGACGCGGACGCCGTCCGCGACGTGCTCGACGCGGCGGAGCGGGCCGGGGTGCCGGCGCGTGAGCTGGGCGTGACGGGCGGGCCCGACCTGGCCGTCGCGGGCCTCGTCCGGCTCCCGTTGGACGAGGTCCGGCGGGCCTGGGAGGGCACCCTGCCCGCGCTTTTCGGATCATCTCTCGCGGGTACGTCCTGACCTTCCGGTGAGGTGCCCGTCCGTTCGGGCAGGTGTGACGGAGGAGGCGGTGCGGTGGGGCAGCCGGAGGGGGAGGCACGCGCGGCGCTCCTCGCCTGGATCGCCGGAGGGCCCGCTCCGGAGCGATCCCTGCAGCGTGCGGCCGTGAAGGACAGCCTGGCCGAACTCGCGGCGCGGGCCCCCGGACGCAGCGTCGAGGTGCGCGTTCCGCCGTTCGGAGCGGTGCAATGTGTCGACGGTCCGCGACACACCCGGGGCACGCCGCCGAACGTCGTGGAGACGGACGCGCGGACCTGGCTCGGGCTCGCATTCGGCCGCCTGAGCTGGGCCGACGCCGTGGCGAGCGGCGCCGTTCGGGCCTCGGGCGCCCGGGCGGGCGCGATCGCCGATCACCTGCCCGTGACCTGATCGGGGCAGTGCATTCGTCACTCCGGCTGACGAACTGGAACAGTTCGTGGTGGCGTAAACACCTGCGGGCACGGAGACTTGCACCGTTCTCGCAGATGCGGTCCGATCGGGTGAGGGAGGAGCCGGGATGGTCGCAGCGCGCAGCATGGCCGGCCCCGCCGGTGCGTCCGGCGGTACCGACTCCCCGGTCGACGTGCTGGCGGCCCGCTGGGCCGAGCTCGGCCCCGGCGCCGACGCCGCCCTCCCGGCCCGCCTCGCCACCCTGCTCCGGCGGCTCGGCACCACCCTCGGTGCCGAGCCGTTCTGGCCGATGGCGGCCCGCGACATCGGCGCCGACCTGCTCACCAGCGGGCTGTGCGGGACCGCCGCGGAGGTCGCCGAGGCGGCGGAGGAGGTGCTCCCGGCCACCCTGCGGCTGCTGCGGCGGGAGGGGACGCGGACGTTCGGCGCCCCGCCGGACCGGGTCGCCGCCGCGCTCGACGAGCTCGTCACCGGCTTCTGCGCCGCCCTGCGCGACCGCGCCGTCGCCGCCCAGTCCGACCTGCTGCGCTCCACGCTGCGCGAGCAGGAGGGCGTGGCGCGGGCGCTCGCGCTGTCCGAGACGCACTTCCGCACGGTCTACACCCAGGGCGCGGTGGGCATCGGCATCACCAGCCTCGACGGGTTGGTCCTGGACCTCAACCCGGCGCTGTGCGGGATGTTCGGCATCGGCCCGCTCGACCAGCCCCGGCCGGTCACCGACTTCGTGCACCCCGACGACGTCGCCGACGTCGTCCAGCGCTACCAGCGGCTGGTGCGCGGCGAGCCCGACGTCATGCGGATGGAGCTGCGCTTCGTCCGCCCCGACGGGCTGGTGCTGTTCACCGACGTCGTCGCCTCCATCGTGCGCGACGACCGGGGCGCGCCGACGCACCTGCTCGTGGTGGTCGAGGACCGCTCCGAGCGCACCCGGCTGCGGCTGCGGCTGCAGCGCGCGGCCTACCACGACCAGCTGACTCAGCTGCCCAACCGCTCGCTCACCGAGCAGTGGGTGCAGCGGGCGTTCGAGCCGGGCAGCGCGCAGCGCGTGGGCATCTGCGCGCTGGACCTCGACGGGCTGACGCGCATCAACGACGGGCTCGGCCACCAGGTCGGCGACCAGGTGCTGCTCGCCGTCGCCGCGCGCCTGCAGATGGCCGCGAGCGAGCACGTCGTCACCCGCACGGGCGGGGACGAGTTCGCGGTGCTCGTCGCGGACCCGGCCGACGTCGACGAGGTCTGCCGCATCGCCGACCGGGTGCTCGACGCGTTCGCGACGCCCTTCCTCGTGCGCGGCCACGCGCTGAGCCTCACCGCGAGCATCGGGGTGGCCGCGGCGCCCACCGCCGTCGCGTGCCCGGAGGAGCTGATCCGCGCCGCGGACGTCGCCCTGTCCTGGGCCAAGGCGCACGGCGGGGCCCGCCGGGTGGTCTTCGACCCCGAGCGCGACGCCGGCGAGTCCGCCCGGTTCGCGCTGCTCGCCGGCCTGCCCGGGGCGGTCGAGCGGGGGGAGTTCCGGCTCGTCCACCAGCCGCTGGTCGACCTGGCCGACGGCAGGCTCCGCGGGGTCGAGGCGCTCGTGCGCTGGCAGCACCCGGTGCAGGGGCTGCTCGGCCCTGGCCGGTTCATCGAGCTCGCCGAGCACAGCGGCGCGATCGTCCCGCTGGGGGAGTGGGTGCTGCGCACGGCGTGCGCCCAGGCCGCCGGGTGGGTCCGCGAGCTGGGCGACGCGGCGCCGTTCGTCAGCGTGAACGTCTCCCCGGTGCAGCTCGCCGAGCCCGACTTCGCCCGCGTCGTCACCGAGGTGCTCGACGCCACCGGCCTGGCCCCCGAGCGGCTGCAGCTGGAGATCACCGAGCAGGCCGTGCTGGGCGACGAGACCACCACCCTCGCCGCGCTGGGCGCCCTGCGCGCCGCGGGCGTGCGGCTGGCCCTGGACGACTTCGGCACCGGCTGGTCGAGCCTGGCCTGGCTGCGCCGCCTCCCCGTGCACGCCCTGAAGATCGACGGCTCGTTCGTCGACGGCCTGCGCCACCCCGTGGCCGACCCGATGGACTCCGCCATCATCGGCGCACTGGTCGGGATGGCCCACGCGCTCGGCCTGGAGGTCACCGCGGAGTGGGTCGAGACCGAGCGCCAGGCCGAGCGGCTCACGGAGCTGGGCTGCGACCTCGGGCAGGGTCGCTGGTTCGGTGACGCCGGTCCCGCGGAGTGGGTCACGGGCCTCGTACGGCGTAGCATCGAGGCCTGACCCGCCGTCCCCGAGTCGCCGTCGAGCGCCCCGACAGGAGCGATCCATTGAGTCCGTGCTCCCCGAGCGAGCAGACCGTCGACCCCGATCCGGCCCCCCGCGAGGAGTGCGGCGTGTTCGGCGCGTGGGCGCCGGGCGAGGACGTCGCCAAGCTCGCCTACTACGGCCTCTACGCCCTGCAGCACCGCGGGCAGGAGGCCGCAGGCATCGCCGTCTCCGACGGTCGCCGCATGGTGGTCTTCAAGGACCTGGGTCTGGTGAGCCAGGTGTTCGACGAGCAGGTGCTGTCCTCGCTCAAGGGCCACCTCGCCGTCGGGCACTGCCGCTACTCCACCACGGGGTCCACCACCTGGGAGAACGCGCAGCCCACCTTCCGCACCACCGCCACCGGCAGCGGGCTGGCGCTGGGCCACAACGGCAACCTCGTCAACACCGCCGAGCTCCGCGACGAGGTCGCCGCGCTCGCCGAGGCGCCCGCGTCGGGCCGCGCGCACGTGCAGGCCAGCACAGACTCCGACCTGGTCACCGAGCTGATGGCGGCCACCGCCGCCGACATCGGGGTGGAGGAGGCCGCGATGCGGCTGCTGCCCCGCCTGCGCGGCGCGTTCTCCCTGGTCTTCGGCGACGAACAGACGCTCTACGCCGCCCGCGACCGGCACGGCGTCCGCCCGCTCGTGCTCGGCCGCCTGGAGCGCGGCTGGGTCGTCGCGAGCGAGACCGCGGCGCTCGACATCGTCGGCGCGTCGTTCGTCCGCGAGGTCGAGCCGGGCGAGCTGCTCGCGATCGACGCCGACGGCATGCGCAGCTCGCGGTTCGCCGCGCCGGAGCCCAAGGGTTGCGTGTTCGAGTACGTCTACCTCGCCCGGCCGGACACCACGATCTCCGGCCGCTCCGTGCACGCCGCGCGCGTCGACATCGGCCGCCGTCTCGCCGTGGAGCACCCCGTCGAGGCCGACCTGGTGATCCCGGTGCCGGAGTCCGGCACCCCCGCGGCCATCGGCTACGCCCAGGAGTCCGGCATCCCCTACGGCCAGGGCCTGGTGAAGAACGCCTACGTCGGGCGCACGTTCATCCAGCCCAGCCAGACGATCCGCCAGCTCGGCATCCGGCTCAAGCTCAACCCGCTGCGCGACGTCATCCGCGGCAAGCGGCTCGTCGTCGTCGACGACTCGATCGTGCGCGGCAACACCCAGCGCGCGCTGGTGCGCATGCTCCGCGAGGCCGGGGCGCTGGAGGTGCACGTGCGCATCGCGTCGCCGCCGGTGCGCTGGCCGTGCTTCTACGGCATCGACTTCGCCACCCGCACCGAGCTCGTCGCGAACTCGCTCGAGGTGGAGGGGGTGCGCCGCTCGGTGGGCGCGGACTCCCTGGGCTACGTGTCGCTGGACGGGCTCGTCGCGGCCAGCGAGCAGCCCCGCACCCGGCTGTGCGCCGCGTGCTTCGACGGCGAGTACCCCATCG
Source organism: Pseudonocardiales bacterium (assembly GCA_026393175.1). Lineage (GTDB taxonomy): Bacteria > Actinomycetota > Actinomycetes > Mycobacteriales > Pseudonocardiaceae > Pseudonocardia. The sequence goes on along the minus strand of JAPLAT010000632.1, from coordinate 6,570 downwards.
CGCTGCCCGAGGAGGCGCGGCTGGGCAAGCACCTGCTCGAGGTCTCCCTCGACGTCCCGGCCCCCGACGTGTCGGGCGCCGCCTCGGGGGATGCCGGACCGATCAGCGTCGGCTACGGTGCCGCGGGCGCTCTCGAGCGCCCCTGACCCGCGTGCCGCCGCTCCGCGCCGCGCCCGCCCGAACCAGCCCAGGAAGTTGACGATGCCCTCGACCTCGCAGGACCCCGGAGCCAGCTACGCCGCCGCCGGGGTGGACATCGAGGCGGGGGAGGAGGCGGTCGAGCGGCTGCGTCCCTACGCGGAGAAGGCCGGCCGGCCCGAGGGCCTCGGCGGCATCGGCGGCTTCGCCGGGCTGTTCGCCCTGAAGATCGGCAAGTACCGGGAGCCGGTGCTGGCGGCGTCCACGGACGGCGTGGGCACGAAGGTCGCGATCGCGCAGGCGATGGACAAGCACGACACCATCGGGCTCGACCTGGTGGCGATGGTCGTCGACGACCTGGTGGTCTGCGGGGCCGAGCCGCTGTTCCTGCAGGACTACATCGCCGTCGGCAAGCTGGTGCCCGAGCAGGTCGCCACCGTGGTGAAGGGCATCGCGGAGGGCTGCCAGGAGTCCGGCTGCGCCCTGCTGGGCGGCGAGACCGCCGAGCACCCCGGCCTCATGGAGGCGGGCGGCTACGACCTCTCGGCCACCGGCGTCGGCATCGTGGAGGCCGACGCGATGCTGCGGCCCGACCGCGTCCGCCCCGGCGACGTCCTCGTCGCCATGGGCTCGTCCGGCCTGCACTCCAACGGCTACTCACTGGCCCGGCACGTGCTGCTCGACATCGGGCGGATGGCGCTGGACGGCCACGTCGAGGAGTTCGGCCACACCCTGGGCGAGGAGCTGCTCGTCCCCACCCGGATCTACGCCAGGGACTGCCTGGCGCTGGCCGCCGAGACCGGCGTGCGGACGTTCTCCCACATCACCGGCGGCGGCCTGGCCCGCAACCTGGAGCGCGTCCTGCCCGACGGCGTGCGCGCCGTGGCCGAGCGCGGCACCTGGACCCCCCAGCCGGTGTTCAACCTCATCGCCTCCCGGGGCCGCGTGGAGCGGGCCGAGATGGAGAAGACGTTCAACATGGGCGTGGGCATGGTGGCCGTCCTGCCCCCGGACGACGTCGACCGCGCGCTCGCCGTCCTCACGGCCCGGCACGTGCCCGCGTGGGTGCTGGGCGAGGTGCACCGCACGGGCGACGCCGTCGAGCGGGTGGAGCTGCGCGGGGACCACCCCCGCTTCTGACCGGCCTGCGCTCAGCCGTCGGCGGCCGCGCGGCGGACCAGGGCCAGCAGCTCGTCCTCGCCCATGTCGACGCGGCGGGCCGCGGCCACGAGCCGTGCGGCCAGCTCGACCAGCCCGGCGTGCTCGGCGCTCGCGCCGTCGCGCACGGTGGCCCCACGCCCGCGGCGCAGCTCGATCAGGCCCTCGTCGCGCAGCTGCTGGTAGCCCGCGAGCACCGTGTGGATGCTGACCTCCAGCGACGCGGCGAGCTCGCGCGCGGGCGGCAGCCGGTCGCCGGGCCCGACCTCGCCCGCCCCGATCGCGCGCCGCACGGAGGCGGCGATCTGGTCGTGCAGCGGCGTGCTCCGCGCCGGGTCGACGCGGATCAGCACCGCGGGGACCCGGCCAGCGCGGCGAGCAGCCCGGCGGCCGTGTCCGCGTCGTCGACGGTGACGGTGAGCCGCTGCCCGGACCGGCGCGTGACGACCAGCCCCGGCCCGGCCCGCAGGATGACCCCGCGCCCGCCCGGGACCACCCGGTAGCCCCAGCCGCCGAACCGCATCGGGGAGACCTCGGCGGCCGCGGCCTGCGCGACGTCCTCGACGGGCACCTTGATCCGCGGCCGCCCGAGCGGGCCCAGCGCGACGACGAGCCCCTGCCGGTCGACGGTGACGCGGGCGGTCCCCAGCGCCGCGACGAGGGCGCCGAGCAGCAGCCCGCCCGCGGCGACGGCCGGGTGGGCGCCGAGCCCGGTGGCCACGGCGCCGGCCAGCGCGGCGCCCCCCGCGGCGAGGAGGGTCGTGCGGGAGACGACGGTCCGCGACCAGCTGACCCGCTCGGTGGGGCCGACCTCCAGGGGCTCCGCCGGCGCCGGGCCCTCGCCCGCGTGCGGGGTGGGCGGGGCGAGCCGGTGGCCCACGACCCCGGCGAGCGCGGCCGTCGCGAGGCCGACGGGGACGGCCCATCCCGGCAGGACCGCGCCGTCGGCCGTGGCGCGGTCGAGCACGGCCGCGACGGGCGCGAGCAGCAGCGGCCCGAGGAACCCGGACAGCGCCCACGACCCGCTTACCAGCAGCCGGCCCTCGTCGCCGGTGCCCGGGGCGGTGGTGTCCCGGCGCCCGGCGGCGAGGGCCAGCGCGCCGAACGTCACGGCGAGGGCGGCCCCGAGACCGGCGGGCACGAGCGCGGCCACCCACGGCTCGGCGAACCGGTCGGCCACGCCGCCCGCCGTGAAGTGGACCGGCAGCATGTCGGGCAGGCGGTCCCCGGCGGTCAGGAACAGCAGCAGGGTGGGCAGCGCCGCCAGCACCGGCGGCAGCGCGGCCGCCAGGACCCGTCGCGTCGTGGGCGTCACGAGGACCTCCTCCTTGTTATGGAACAACTATAACAAGGAGGACTTGTCGTGTCGCCCGCGTGGGCGGGGCGACACGTCAGGTGACGGAGATCACGACCGCGGCGGGGTCAGCGCCGCCGGTAGTCGTCCTCGTCGGCGTCGGACGCCGGGGCGTAGGGGTCGTACTCGTCCTCCGCCTCCCCGTCGTGGAGCGCCGTCCCACTGCCGATCTCGCGCTGCAACGCGTCGAGATCCATGGTGGGGGAGCTGTACTTGAGCTCTCGGGCCACCTTCGTCTGCTTGGCCTTGGCTCGTCCACGCCCCATGGCTGGGCCCCCTTACAACAGGGAAGGGGCGGCCGGATGTCTCGGCGGCCCCATTCATCGTCATCAGTGTCCTGGCACCACCGTACCGTGTGCACGCCGGTGTGTGCGACGTGGCATCACCGGTGTCACGCTCGCGGGGGCGGCGCTCCCGCCGGGGCACCTTCCCGGAGACCGCGCAGCGTCAGCAGGGCCGCCCCGGCCGCCGCGGCGGCGAGCCCGAGGGTGGCCGGCCAGCCCGCGCCCTGGGCGAGCGCGCCCCCCACGACGGGGGTCGCCGCGGCGCTCACGTAGTTGGCGGTGTTCGACACGGCCATGGCGGTCGCGGCCCGGCCGGAGGGGGCCATCTCGCCCGCCGCGGTGAACACGAGCCCGTTCCAGCTGACGGCCAGCGCCGCGGCCGGCACGAGCACGGCGGCGAGCAGGGCCACCGGCCCCGGCTGCACGAGCGCGGCCAGGCCGAACCCCGCGGCCACGACGGCCGCCACCACCCGCAGCGGCCCGAGCCTGCTGCCCGCGCGGTCCGACCACACCCCGTTGCCCAGCCGCCCGGCCGCGCCGAGCAACTGGGTGAGCGCGAGCAGCCCGGCCGCCGCCGCCACCCCCATCCCGCCCTCGATGAGCACCTCGACCAGCAGCACCGAGCCGACGAACTGCGGCACGACGAGCAGCAGCCCGGCCCCCGACAGGCGCAGCAGCCTGCGGTCGGCCAGTACCTCGCGCACCGGCGCCGCCGCGACGGACCCGCGCACGGGCGCGTCCGGGGGCTCGCGGACCACGGCGGCGACGGTCGCCGCGGCGACCACGCTCGTGGCGGCCAGCGCCGCGAACACGGCCGGGACGCCGCCCGCCGTCGCGATCGGGGGCAGGGCGAGGGCCGCCACCGCGGCCCCCAGCGGTACGGAGGTCTGCCGGACGGCCATCGCCAGCCCGCGGTGCTCGCGGGGGAACCAGGTCAGCACGGCCCGGCCGCTCGCCGCGTTCACCGACGCCCCGGATGCCCCGGCGAGGACGAGCAGCGCCCCCGCGGCGAGCGGGTCGCGGACGAACGCCGTGCCGGCGAGCGCGGCCGCCGAGCCCACCAGCCCGATCACCATCACCGGCCGCTCGCCGAAGCGGTCCGCGGCCACCCCCCACGGCACGAGCGTGGGCACCAGGCCGAGCGAGATCGCCCCGATCAGCAGGCCGACGCCGGCCAGGTCGAGGCCGAAGTGCTCGCGCAGGACGGGCGTGACGGCGGCGAGGCCGAGGAAGTACGCCGCCGTCGCCGCCTGGGCGGCGGTGCCGGCGGCGAGCACCACCCAGCGGTAGCGGCGTGCGTCCACCGGCCGGACGCTACGCCCCGCTCCCGCATGGTGGGCGAAGTGTCCTAACCCGTGGGACGGCCTACCTCGTGGGCCGCAGTCGGCCCTGGGCGGCCCGCCCCGGGGCCGGGGCGTCGTCCTCGGGGGGTACGGAGTCGGGGTCGATCCGGGCGGGCGCGGCGCGCTCGTCCACGCCGGCGACGAGGTCGGCCTCCAGCGGCACCGACCGCTTGACCAGCGCCAGCGCCACCGGGCCCAGCTCGTGGTGCTGCACGACCGTGCCGACCCGGCCCACCGGCCTGCCGTCGCGCGTCACCGGGTCACCGGGCACCGGCAGCTCCTCGTCGCCGGTGTCCAGGTGCAGCAGCACCATGCGCCGGGGCGGGCGGCCGAGGTTCGCGACCCTGGCCACGGTCTCCTGCCCGCGGTAGCAGCCCTTCGTCAGGTGGACCGCGGACGGGATCCACCCCACCTCGTGCGGGTTGGTGCGGTCGTCGGTGTCGACACCGACGACCGGCTGCAGCGACTCCACCCGCAGCGCCTCGAACGCCATCGACCCCGCGGGCCGCGCCCCGGCCGCCGCGAGCCGCGCCCGCCAGGCGTCGACCTCGGCGCGCGGGACGACGAGGTCCGCCGCGTCCGGCCCCGGCCACGGCATCCGCCGCACCAGGCCGCCGCCGTCGAGCCCGGCCACCTGCAGGGGCCGCTCCGGCACGGGCGCGCCCGCCGCCGCGAGCACGGCGGCGGTGTCCGGCCCGACGACGGTGAGCACGGCCAGCTCCGCCGTGGCGTCGCGCGGCTCCACCTTCGACCAGAACACCATCTTCTGGAGGTAGCCGAGCAGCTCGGCGGCCCCGTCAGGGTCGGTGTCGAGGTACACGACGCCGCCGGTGTGGGCGAGGACCATGTGGTGCTGCACCCGGCCGTTGAGGTCGAGCACCAGCGCCTCGGTGCCGGTGCCGTCGGGCAGCTCGCTCACGTGCTGGGTGAGCAGCAGGTGCAGCCAGCTCAGCCGGTCCTCGCCGGGCACGGCGACGACCGCGCGCCCGCGGTCCACCACGGCCGCCGAGCGGGCCATCGCGCGCTGCTCGGCGAACGGGTCGCCCCGGTGCAGCGGCAGCTCCTCGGGGGCGCTCACGAGCCCGCGCAGTCGCTGCAGCGCCCGGACAGGGCGACGTGGGTGACGTCGAGCTCGAAGCCCTGCGTGCTCCGCAGCCGCTCGGCCAGGTCGTCCATGAGGTCCGACGGCGTCTCGATCACCGCGCCGCAGGCGTGGCAGACCAGGTGCACGTGCTCGTGCTCGCGCTCGGAGTAGCTCGGGGCGCCGTGGCCGAGGTGCGTGTGCCGCACCAGGCCGATCCGCTCCATCAGGTCGAGCGTGCGGTAGACGGTGGTGATGTTGACGGCGGGCGCGGCGCGCTGCACCTGCCCGCAGATCTGCTCGGGGGTCGCGTGCCCGAGCTCGCGGACGGCGTCGAGCACGAGCTGCCGCTGAGGGGTCATCCGCAGGCCGCGCTCGTGCAGAGTCGTGCGCAGCGCGGCGGGCCCGTCAGGGGCGTCGGGCCGGGTCGAGGTGTCCACCCGGTCGATGGTAGACGCGACGGAATTGCCGGATCGGTATGCTACGGAGGGGTGAACGGACGGGTCAGGGCGCGACGGCATCCCTACCCTCGGCGAATGCACGGTGACGGCACGCACGGAGGGAGCCGGGATGACGAGTGACGCGGGGGTGCCCGGCGCCCCACGCTTCGACGTCGTGCTGCGCGGTTACGACCGTCGCCAGGTCGACGAGCACGTCGACCGCCTGCAGCGCGTGCTGGCCCGGATGCGCGCCGACCTCGACGTCGCGCGCAGCCAGCCGATGCCCTCCGTCCCCGCGGGCGCGCCCCGCCCCCGCCCGACGCCCCGGCCCCGGCCGGGTGGTCCCGGCGGGCCGGGCGACGACCAGATCGGCAACTTCACCGACCGCATGCAGAGCATCCTGCAGGCGGCGGAGGAGGAGGCCGCCGAGATCCGCCGCAACGCCCAGCGCGCCGCCCGCGCCGAGACCGAGGGCGTCCGCGCCCAACTCGCCGACCTCATCCGGCAGCGCGACAACGTCCTCGCCGAGCTCACCCGCATGCGCGGCCAGCTTGAGGGCATGCTCGCCGCCCCCACCGCCGCGATGCCGTCCCGCCCGCCCGGTGCCCGCCCGCAGCCGTGGACGCCCGGCGTCCCGCCCGGCCCGGTCCCCGCCGGCCCCGTCCCTCCCGGCGCCGGGCCGTCCGGGGCCCTGCCGCCCCACGCCGCACCGCCCGGTCCCCTGCCGCCCGGTCCCGTGCCAACCGGGGCCGCTCCGTCCGGTGGCCTGCCG
>JAPLAT010000033.1 GCA_026393175.1 Pseudonocardiales bacterium | reverse complement strand
GTGCGGCCGCGCGACGTCGGCTACGTCGCCTTCGGCTACGGCTCGTTCATCGGGTTCTGGGGCCTGCACAACGGGCTGGAGAAGCTCGGCGCCCTGACCGTCCCCGGCGGGGCGCAGACCACGCCGAACCGGGTGCGCCAGATCGTCGACTTCGGGGCGACGGTCGTGGCCTCGACCCCCACCTACGCGCTGCGCCTGGCCGCCGAGGCCGAGGCGATGGGCGTCGACCTGCGGGGCGGGCCGGTGCGCACGGTGATCCTCTCCGGCGAGCCCGCCGGGTCGATCCCGGAGACCAAGGCGCTCATCGAGGAGCGCTGGGGGGCGCGGGCCTTCGACACCGCGGGGATGACGGAGGTCTCCACGATCTTCATGTTCGAGCCGGCCGAGCAGCCCGGCGGCTGCCACGTCATCGAGGACCACTTCATCGAGCAGGTGGTCGACCCGGACACCGGCCGCGAGGTCGGCTACGGCGAGCGCGGCGAGCGGGTGTGCACCTCGTTCGGCCGCAGCACCACGCCGCTGCTGCGCTACCGCACCGCCGACCTGGTGGTGAAGGTCCCGAGCCCGACCGCGCGCACCTGGGACCTCTACCGGGGCGGCGTCATCGGCCGGGTGGACGACATGAAGCTGGTGCGCGGCACGAACGTCTACCCCGGCGCGATCGAGGCGATCGTGCGCGGTTTCGCCGGGATCGAGGAGTTCCAGGTCCGCATCGAGCGCCGCGGGGACCGCGACGAGATCACGCTCGCCGTCGAGCCCGCGCCGACGATGGGCGACGAGCCGTGGGGCCGGCTGGCCGCCGACCTGGCCCGCGACCTGGCCGCCGCCCACGAGGGCCTGCGCTTCCACGTCGAGCGGGCACCCGCGGACACGCTGCCCCGCTTCGAGCTCAAGGCCAGGCGGCTCACCGACCTGAGGAGCGGCTGATGGCCCCCCGCACCGGCACCACCGACCTGCTGGGCCGCGCCACGACCGCCGAGGAGGACACCCTGCTCGCGGTGCACGACGGGCTGCGCGCGCTGCTCGCGGCCGACCTGCCGCCGTGCGCCGCCGCCGGCGTGCGCGCCGCGCTCGCCCACGTCGCCGTCGTCGTCACGGACCTGGGGCTGCGCTTCGAGCACCTGCTCGACGAGGGGGTCTGACGTGCGCGTCGTCTCCGTCGGCGGCGGCCCGGGCGGGCTGTTCAGCGCGATCCTGCTCCGCAGGGCCGGCCACGAGGTCACCGTCCACGAGCGCAACGCGGCCGACGACACGTTCGGCTTCGGGGTGGTGTTCTCCCAGGAGACGCTGGACAACATCGCCGCGGCCGACCCGGGCTCGTTCGCCCGGATCGCCGCGGAGTTCCGGCACTGGAGCGCGATCGACACCGACTTCCTCGGGGTCCGCGAGCGCAGCGACGGCCACGCGTTCGCCGCGCTGGAGCGCAAGCGGCTGCTGGCGATCCTGGGGGAGCGGGCCAGGGAGCTGGGCGTGGACGTCCGGTACCGCACCGAGGCGCCCGCCCTGGCCGACCTGCGGCGCGACCACGACCTCGTCGTCGCCTCCGACGGGGTGCACTCGCCGATCCGGGCCGCGCTGGCCGACCGGTTCGCCACCGCCGTCGACCGCCGCTCGGCGCGCTACGTCTGGTTCGCCACCACCCGCCCGTTCGACTGCTTCACGTTCCTGTTCGTCGAGACCCCGCACGGGCTGTTCTGGGCGCACGTCTACCCCTACGACGACGAGCGCGCCACGTTCATCGTCGAGACCGACGAGCGGACCTGGCACCGCGCCGGGCTGGACGCGTTCGCCGCCGTGCCCCGGGCGCCGGGGGAGAACGACGAGGCCACGCTCGCCTTCTGCGAGCGGGTCTTCGCCGCGCACCTCGACGGCCACCCGCTGATCGGCAACAACTCCGGGTGGACGCGCTTCGCCGTGGTCCGCAACCGCACCTGGTCCGACGGCACCGTCGCGCTGGTCGGGGACGCCGCGCACACCGCGCACTTCTCCATCGGGTCGGGCACCAAGCTCGCGATGGAGGACGCGATCAGCCTGGCCGCGGCGGTCGGGCGCGAGCCGGACGTCCCGGCCGCCCTCAAGGCCTACGAGGAGGAGCGCCGCCCGGTCGTCGCGTCGCTGCAGCGCTCCGCGCAGACCAGCCTGGAGTGGTTCGAGGGGGCCGCCCGCTACCGGCACCTGCCACCGGAGCAGTTCGTGTTCCAGCTGCTCACCCGCAGCCAGCGGGTCACCTACGACAACCTCCGGCTGCGCGACGCCGGGTACGTCGCCCGGCTCGACCGCTGGCTCGCCGGCCGCACCCGCGCCGCCGGGCTGGACGTCGCCGACGGCACGCCGCCGATGTTCCACCCGTTCCGGCTGCGCGGTCTGGAGCTGGCCAACCGGATCGTCGTCTCGCCGATGGCGCAGTACTCCGCCGTGGACGGGATGCCCACCGACTGGCACCTCGTGCACCTGGGCGGGCGCGCCGTCGGCGGGGCCGGGCTGGTAATGACGGAGATGACCTGCACCTCCCCGGACGCGCGGATCACCCCGGGCTGCACCGGGATCTGGACCGACGAGCAGGCCGCCGCCTGGGCCCGGATCGTGGACTTCGTGCACGCGCACACCGGGGCGAGGATCGGCATGCAGCTCGGGCACGCCGGGCGCAAGGGCGCCACGAAGCTCATGTGGGAGGGCGCCGACGAGCCGCTGGAGGAGGGGGCCTGGGAGATCGTCGGCCCGTCGCCGCTGCCGTACCGGCCCGACAGCGCCGTCCCGCGGGAGATGACGGCCGCGGACATCGCGGCGGTGGTCGCCGACCACGTCGCCGCCGCCCGGCGTTCCGACGCCGCCGGCTTCGACCTGCTGGAGCTGCACTTCGCCCACGGCTACCTGGTGTCCAGCTTCCTGTCGCCGCTGTCCAACCACCGCACCGACGGCTACGGCGGCGACCTCGAGGGGCGGGCCCGCCTCGCCCTCGAACTGCTCGCCGCGGTGCGGGCCGCGTGGCCGGCCGCGAAACCGGTGAGCGTGCGGATCAGCGCGACCGACTGGGTGGACGGCGGGTTCACCGGCGACGACGCCGTCGCGCTGGCCCGGATGCTCGGCGAGCACGGCGCCGACGTGATCGACGTGTCCACCGGCCAGACCAGCGTCGACGCCGACCCGGCCTACGGGCGGCTCTACCAGACCCCGTTCGCCGACCGGATCCGCCAGGAGACCGGGATCCCGACGATGGCGGTGGGCGCGATCGCGTCGGTCGAGGACGCCAACACGATCGTCGCGGCGGGGCGGGCGGACCTGTGCTGCCTGGCCCGGCCGCACCTGCTCGACCCGTACTGGACGATCAACGCCGCCCTGGACCAGGGCCACCCCCCGGCCGTCCCGCCGCAGTACCTGTCCGGGCTCGGGGCGCGGCGGCGCGCGGCCCCGGCCGCGCGCGGGTAGCCGCGGCCGCGCGCGAGCGGTCGGGGGCCGTCAGCGGCCGGTCCAGCGGGGCTCGCGCTTCTCCGCGAACGCCGTCGCGCCCTCGTGAGCGTCGGCCGAGGCGAACACGGCGCCCATGATCGCGCCCTGCCGCTCCCACACCTCGTCGGCGGGCCACCCGGGCGCCTCCACGACGATCCGCTTCGTGGCGCAGACGGCGAGCGGGCCGTTGCGCGCGATCCGTGCGGCGAGCTCGCGGGCGCCCTCCAGCGCGCCGCCCGCCGGGGTGAGGCGGTTGACCAGGCCCCAGCGGTGGGCGTCGGCGGCGGTCATCGGGTCGCCGGTCAGGGCGTGCTCCATGGCGACCGCCGGCGGGATCCGGCCGGGCAGCCGCAGCAGCCCGCCCGCGCCCGCCACCAGCCCGCGTCGCACCTCGGGCAGCCCGAACGACGCGGTCTCCCCGGCGACGACGAGGTCGCACGCCAGCGCCAGCTCGCAGCCCCCGGCCAGGGCGTAGCCCTCCACCGCCGCGATGAGCGGCTTCGCGGGCGGCGCCTGGGTGAGCCCGCCGAACCCGCGCCCGGGCACCGACGGCACCTCCCCGCGCAGGAACGCCTTGAGGTCCATGCCTGCGCAGAAGGTGCCGCCCGCGCCGGTGAGGATGCCGACGACGAGCGCGTCGTCGGAGTCGAGCAGGTCCATCGCGTCGGCGATCCCGCGGGCCGTCGCCGCGTCCACCGCGTTGCGGGCCGCGGGCCGGTCGAGGGTGACGACGAGCAGGCCGCCGTCCCGTTCGGTGCGGACTCCGGTGTCTGCCATGCCGTCTCCTCGCGGTCGTCCTGCCTCGGGCGTGGGCGTGCGGGCGCCGGGGCGGTGCCCACGCCGCGATCATGGACGAGTCGCGCCGCGCGGGCACCCCTCCCGCTGCGACGGGCGCGGACGGGACCGTCGCGCGCGGTCCCGCCGGGGGCTAGGTTCGGCGCGTGTCCGACGTGATCGTCCCCGGCGCCGTGTCCGCCCCCGGGCTGCGCGCCCACCTCGCCGTCCCCGCCGGTGCGGGGCCCTGGCCCGGGGTCGTCGTGCTGCACGAGGCGTTCGGGCTCACCGACGACGTCCGCGCGCAGGCCGACCACCTGGCCGCGCAGGGCTACCTCGCCGTCGCGCCGGACCTGTTCACCCGCGGCGGCGTGCGCTGCCTGCGCGCCACGTTCGCGGCCTCGCTGAGCGGGGAGGGCGCCGCGTTCGGCGACATCGAGGCCACCCGGCTGTGGCTGGCCGCGCGCCCGGACTGCACCGGCCGCACCGGGGTGATCGGCTTCTGCCTGGGCGGCGGCTTCGCGCTGGTCGCCGCGGCCCGCGGCTTCGACGTCGCCGCGGCCAACTACGGCCGGCTGCCGCGGGGCGCGCCCGACCTGCTGCGCGGGGCCTGCCCCGTCGTGGCCAGCTACGGGGGCCGGGACGCCACGCTGCGCGGGACGGCCGCGCGGCTCGACGGGCTGCTCACCGACCTCGGCGTGGAGCACGACGTGAAGGAGTACCCCGACGCCGGGCACTCGTTCCTCAACCGGGAGACCGGCGTGCTCGCGGGCGTCATGCGGGTGACCGGGATCGGCGGGTACCACGAACCGTCCGCCGCCGACGCCTGGACGCGCATCCTCGGCTACCTCGACAAGCACCTGCGGGCAGCGGCGTAGTCCCCGCCCGCCCGGCGCACGACGAGCAGTCGGGCGGGCCCGGCGGACGGGCGTGCAGCCGGCGGGGGGCGCCGAGCGGTCGGCGCCCCCCCTCATCGTCGGAGTTCCTGAGACCGTTACGGGGCGAACGGCGCAATCCGTGCGCCGTTCGGAGCCATTCGGCGCCGCTCGTCGCACCGGAGGTCACGCCCGCCCCGAGCGCCTCTCAGGCTCGCAACCCGGGGTCCCGCGGTCCTTCTACGGTCCCGGCCATGGACCTCACCGCCGTTCGCACGGCCTGGATCGCGGCGCTGGGCGCCGTGCTCGTCGGGCCCGTGCTGCTGCGGCTGCTCACCGCGCCGCCCGCGCCGCTGTGGACCCAGCTGTCCACGACCACCGGGCTGCTGGCGCTGTCGGCCATGGTGGCGGCAGCGGTCCTGCCCTCCCGCGTCCGGTCCCTGACCCGCGCGTTCGGCATCGAGGGCGTCCTCGAGGTGCACCGCAGCCTCGGGGTGATGGCGGGCTCGCTGGTCCTGGCGCACCTGGCCTGCGTGGTCGCGGCCGACCCGTCCGACGTCATGCTGCTCACCCCCGGGAACGCGACCCGCGCCTCGGTGTCGGCGACGGCCGCCACGATCGCGGTCGCGCTGCTCGTCGGCCTGGCCCTGACCCGCTCCCGCACCCGCCACCTGCCCTACGAGCTGTGGCGATGGAGCCACATCGGGCTCGCCGGCGTGGTGCTGGCCGGCTCCGCCCTGCACGTGTGGTTCCTGCAGCAGCTCGTGGCCGACGCCGTGCTCGGCGCGGTGCTGGGCGTGCTGGCCGTGCTGCTGCTGGCCGTGCTGCTGCACCGCTGGGTGCTGCGCGCCCTGCTCGACCCGGCCGCCGAGTTCCTCGTCAGGGAGGTGCGCGCGGAGAGCCCGACGGTGAGCACGCTGGTGCTGCACCGCCCGCGCGCCCGCCACGCCGTCGACGCCGACGCGCCGTGGACGTTCGCCCCTGGCCAGTTCGCGTGGCTGCGGCTGCACCGCTCGGTCGCCGCCCCCGAGCACCCGTTCACCATCGCCTCGTCGGCCCAGCACGCCGACGAGATCGAGTTCACCGTCCGCCACCACGCCGGCGGGTTCACCGCCTCGGTCGCCCGGCTCCGGCCGGGCCGCCCGGTGTGGGTCGACGGCCCGCACGGCGCGTTCACCGCCGACGACGCGCACTCCCTGTCCGGGCTCGTCATGATCGCCGGCGGGGTCGGCGTCACCCCGATGATGAGCATGCTGCGCACCGCCGCGCACCGCGGGGACGCGCGCCGGTTCCACCTGGTCCTCGTCGTGTCCCGGCGCGAGGACGTGCTGTTCCGGGCGGAGCTCGCCGAGCTCGCCCGGGTGCTGGACCTGCAGGTCACCGAGGTGCTGCGGACCCCCGGTGGCGACGCGGCGGCGCTCGTCGCCGCGCTGGGCCAGGAGGCGCTCCCCGCGTCCCTCGACTACTTCGTCTGCGGCTCGCCGACGCTCGTCGGCACCGCGTTCCGTGCCCTGGACGCGCTCGGCGTCCCGGCCGACCACGTCCGCACCGAGCAGTTCGACCTCGTCTGACCCGCACGCTCCCCGCAGTAGGTACGAAAGGGCTCCCCACCCATGCTCCGCCGTGTTCCCCGCGCGCTGCGTGGCGCCGTCGTCGTGACGGTGCTCCTCGCGGTCGTCGCGTCGATCGCCCAGTCCTGGATGTCCGGCACCCCGGGCGCCGCGGGCTACGTCCAGACCCAGTGGGGCCCGCTGGGCCCCGCCGACCGCGACCTGCTCGTGAAGGTCCGGCTGGCCGGCCTGTGGGAGGCACCGACCGGGTCGCAGGCCGAGACCCAGGCCAGCCGCGCGGACATCCAGCAGGTCGGCAGCAACCTGCACACCGAGCACAACGAGCTCGACCGCATCACCCGCGAGGCGGCCGACCAGCTCGGCGTCCTGCTGCCCAGCTCCCCCAACGACCAGCAGATCGCCTGGATGGAGGAGATCTCGGCACTCACCGGCACCGAGTACGACCGCATGTTCGTGCAGCGGCTGCGCGAGGCGCACGGCGTCGTGCTGCCGCTGATCGCGCAGGTGCGCGTCGGCACGCGCAACGAGCTGATGCGCGAGTTCGCGACCACCGCCAACGAGTTCGTCACCCGGCACATCGGCTACCTGGAGGGCACCGGCCTGGTCGACTACAGCGACCTGCCCGAGCCGCCCTCGCCCGGCCTGCTCTCCGCCGAGCGCGGCCCCGCCGACCTGATCGTGCCCGGGCTCGTGGTCCTCGCCGCGCTGCTCGCCGCGGGGGCCCTGCTCAGCGCGGTGCGCCGCAGGCCGACCCCCCGCGCCGCCGTGCCGACCGCCGTCGCCGACCCGCCCGTCACCGGCCGGGCGATCGCCGCGATCGCGATGCCCCGGCCGCGTCCCGCGACCACCACGTCCTCGGGTGCCTACCGGATCACCGACACCGGGCTCGACACCCGGGTCGACGACCTCTGCGAGCCCGCCGACCGCCGGTACGACGACCACCCGCGCGCGGGCGACCTCACCGACACCGGACCCATCCCGCGGGTCACCGACACCGGGCCGCGCCACGCGGTCCGCCGCTGACCCCGACCCCGCACCACCCGCTCCCCGTCCCCAGAGAGGCGCTCCCCATGCCCGCTCCCATCCCGCCCCACCTGCGCCGCGCGGCCCACGTCCGCCGTGTGACGCTGACGGTCGTCGCGGCCACCGCCGTGGTGCTCGGGCCCACGGCCTGCGACATCGGCGTCGCCGCCGCCGGATCGGGAGGGTCCGGCTCCTACGGCGCCGGCCACTCCGGCCACGGCACCGCCGACCCCACCTCGGTCGGGGGCACGTCGATCGAGACGGTGCCCGCGGGCAACACCGAGGAGCTCGAGCCCACCCCGACGGCCACCCCCACCGAGACCTCCACCCCCGCCGAGGACGAGGAGACGACGGGGGAGGGGACGACGGGGGAGGAGGCGCCCGAGGAGACCGAGGAGGAGACCGCCGAGGAGACGACGGCGGAGACCACGGCCCCGCCGACCACCACCCCGCCGGCGACGCCCCCGCCCGCCCCGGGCCTGGTGACCCTCGGCGCGGACTGCTCGACCAGCGACCTGGAGCGCCACGACGGCTTCCAGAACGCGCCGCGCTGCGTGGCCACCGCGTTCGGCGAGGTGGCGGACGAGGACCGGAGCCCGTCGCTGCTCATCGTCGACCCGCCGACGGCCGTCGGCGCGGGTGAGGACTTCACGCTGCAGGTCAGCACCCGCAACCTGGTGCGCGACCGGTTCCTCGGCGCGGCCGCGGGCGGCTACTACCGGGAGAGCTCGTTCCTCGACGCGGACGGCATCCAGCGCGGCCACTTCCACACCGCCTGCCGCCTGCTGGGCGACCTGTCCGTCGCCCCCGACGCCGCGCCCGCCCCGGCCTTCTTCCTGGCCACGCAGGACGGCGGCGGCGGCGCCGAGCCCGACCTGGTCGGCGTCCCGGTGACCGGGCTGGACGAACCCGGCACCTACCAGTGCGCCGTGTGGGCGGGCGACGGGTCGCACCGCCTGCCGATGATGCAGCGGGCCAACCAGACCCCGGCGTTCGACATGGTGCGGATCGAGGTCGGCTGACCACGGGTTCCCGCCGCGCCCGGCAGCTGGTTGCGCGAGCAACTACGCTGCCGGGCATGGCCGGACCCGCCCCCCAGGGGTTGCACCACGTCACCGCGATCGCGGGAGACCCGCAGTCCAACGTCGACTTCTACACCCGCGTGCTGGGCCTGCGCCTGGTCAAGCGGACGGTGAACTTCGACGCCCCCGACACCTACCACCTCTACTACGGCGACGCCGAGGGCACGCCCTCCTCGCTGCTCACGTTCTTCCCGTGGCGCGGCGTGCCCGCGGGCCGCCAGGGCAGCGGGCTGACCACCGCCACCGCCTTCGGGGTCCCCCCGGAGTCGCTGGGCTGGTGGCAGCGCCGCCTCGCGGAGCTGGGCGTCGACCACGACGACCCGCGCACCCGCGACGGCGAGGAGGTGCTCACCCTGCGCGACCCGGACGGTTTGGTCATCGACCTCGTGGCCGCCCCGGGGGACACCCGCTCCGGATGGGACGGCGCCGCGCACGTCCCGGCCGAGCACGCCGTGCGGGGCCTGCACGCCGTGACGGTCTCGGAGTCGGTGCCCGAGCGCACCGTCGAGCTGTTCACCGGACTGCTCGGGATGACCCCGGCGGGCGAGGACGGCGGCCGCGCCCGGTTCGCGATGGGCGGCGGCGGCACCGGTGCCGTGGTCGACGTCGCCGCCGACCGCCGCGCGGCCGGGCTGCAGGCCGGCGGCACCGTGCACCACATCGCGTTCCGGGTGCCCGACCGCGCCGCGCAGGAGGTCTGGCGGGCCGAGCTCGTGGAGGCCGGCCTGCACGTCACCGAGATCCTCGACCGCCAGTACTTCACCTCCATCTACTTCCGCGAGCCCGGCGGCGTGCTGCTGGAGATCGCCACCGACGAGCCAGGGTTCGCGGTCGACGAGCCGCTGCTGGAGCTGGGCCGGGCGCTGAAGCTCCCGCCGTGGCTGGAGCCCTCCCGCGCCGAGATCGAGGCGTCGCTGCCGACGCTGCGGGTGGACGCGTGACTCGCCCGCACGTCCTCCTGGAGGGCGCCGGGGCCCCGCCGCTGCTCCTGCTGCACGGCACCGGCGGCGACGAGCACGACCTGCTCCCGCTGCGCGAGCACCTCGCGCCGGACGCGCCCGTGCTCTCGCCGCGGGGCACCGTGCTGGAGAACGGCATGCCGCGGTTCTTCCGCCGCCACGCCGAGGGTGTCCTCGACGAGGACGACCTGCGCGTCCGCGTCGACGAGCTCGCGGAGTTCGTCACCGCGACGGCGCCGGAGCACGCGGGGTCCTGGTGGGCCGTCGGGTTCTCCAACGGCGCCAACGCCGCGTCGGCGCTGCTGCTGCGCCACCCGGACCTGCTCGCCGGCGCCGTGCTGCTCGCCGCGATGGTGCCCTTCGCCGAGCCGCCCGCGGCCGACCTGACCGGGAAGCGGGTCGCGGTGTCCAACGGCCGCCGCGACCCGCTGGTGCCGGCCGCGCAGACCGGGGTGCTCGTGGCCCAGCTCCGCGAGCGCGGCGCCGAGGTCGTGGAGTTCCCGCACGACGGCGGGCACGGTCTCGACGCGGGCGTCCTGCCCGGATTGCGTGCCTTCGTCGCCGGGAGGACCTAGTCTCCGGCGCATGGCCCGGTACTTCGACGTGCACCCGGTGGACCCCCAGCCCCGCGCGATCGGCCAGGTGGCCGACATCGTCCGCGACGGAGGCCTCATCGCCTACCCCACGGACTCCTGCTTCGCGCTGGGCTGCCAGCTCGGCAACGGCAAGGGCCTGGAGCGGATCCGCGAGATCCGCCGGCTCGACGACAAGCACCACTTCACGCTGGTGTGCGCCGACTTCGCCCAGCTCGGCCAGTTCACGATCGTGCCCAACACGGTGTTCCGGGCGATCAAGGCGAGCACCCCCGGCCAGTACACGTTCATCCTGCCGGCCACCAAGGAGGTGCCGCGCCGGCTGCTGCACCCGAAGAAGAAGACCGTCGGCGTCCGCATCCCGGACCACCCGGTGGTGCAGGCGCTGCTCGCGGAGCTGGGGGAGCCCCTGCTGTCGTCCACCCTGCTGCTGCCGGGGCAGGACGAGCCCCTCACCCAGGGCTGGGACATCAACGAGCAGCTGGGGCACCTGCTCGACGCCGTCATCGACTCCGGCGAGTGCGGCACCGAGCCGACGACGGTCGTGGACCTGTCCGGCGACGAGCCGGAGATCGTGCGCCGCGGGGCGGGGGACCCGTCACGGTTCGAGTGACCCCGGGCCCGCGGGGGTCAGCCCGAGCAGGTGGGGCGGCAGCAGCGGGGTGTCGGCGAGCACCAGCGGGGTGAGCTCCTCCGGCGCGGCCGGGCGGGCGATCAGGTGCCCCTGCACCAGGTCGCAGCCCAGCCGGCGCAGCTCGCGCAGCTGGCCCGCGCGCTCCACGCCCTCGGCGACGGCGCGCACGCCCAGGTGGCGGGTCAGCTCCAGCAGCCCGACGAGGAACCGCTTCTGCCGGACGTCGTGGTCGATGTCGGCCACGAAGAACCGGTCGATCTTCACGGTGTCGACGGGCGTGCTCGACAGCCGGGCGAGCGTGCTGTAGCCGGTGCCGAAGTCGTCCAGCGCGATGCGCACGCCCGTCGCGCGCAGCCGCAGCAGCACGTCGACCGCGTCCTCCGGGCGGTTGGTCGCGGCCGACTCGGTCATCTCCAGGATCAGCTGGCCCGGCGCCAGCCGGTGCCGCGCCACCAGTGCCGCGATCCGCCCCGGCAGGCCGCGGTCGGACAGCTCGGTGGGGTTGATGTTGACCGCGACGCGCAGCCGCCGGTGCCCGAGCGCGGCGTTCCAGGCGGCGAGCTGGGCGCCGGCCTGCTCCAGCATCAGGGCCGTGAGCTGCTCGGACAGTCCGGTCTGCTCGGCGATCGGCACGAACACCTCCGGGGAGACCGGCGCCCCCTCGTGCGTCCAGCGGGCCAGCGCCTCCAGCGCGCCGATCCGTCCCGTCGCCGGGTCCACGACGGGCTGGTAGACCGCGCGGATCCCGGCGTCCGGGTCGCCGCCCGCGCCGCCGTCCTGCACGGCGGCCGCGAACGCGCGGTGCAGGGCGGGCTCGTCGCGGCGGGCGATGTCCAGCGCCGGGGAGTGGGTGCGGACGTCGGAGCGCCCCGAGGCCTTCACCGCGTACATGGCGACGTCGGCGCGGTGCAGCAGGGTGCCCGCGGTGACCGGCTCCGTCGCCGGGTCCGTGCCCGCGACGCCGATGCTCGCCGAGACCGTCACGGTGCGCCCGCCCAGGTGGAACGGGGTGCGCAGCGCCGCGAGCAGGGTGTGCGCGACGACCCCGGCGTCCGCGCCCCGCTCGACCAGCACCGCGAACTCGTCCCCGCCCAGGCGGGCGAGGGTGTCCCCGGCGCGCAGGGCCCCGCGCAGCCGCTCGGCCACCCGCACCAGCAGGGCGTCGCCCACCGCGTGGCCCAGGGCGTCGTTGACGGCCTTGAAGCCGTCGAGGTCGCAGAACACGACGGCGACCGCGGTGCGGTCGCGCTCCGCGCGGCGCAGGGCGTGGTCGAGCCGGTCGAGGAACAGCGCCCGGTTGGCCAGCCCGGTCAGCGTGTCGTGGAAGGCGAGGTGCTGCAGCTCGCGCTCCCGCTGCTGCACCGCGTGCGCGAGGGTGTGGTTCTCCCGCACGGCCGCGTACTGGCGGGCGAGCACGAGCGCGACGAGCAGCACCACCAGGCCGACGGACACCGGGTCGAGCCCGCGGCCGCCCGTGGAGGCGACCGCCGCGACGACGACGGCGGCCCCGAGGGGCAGGTACGGGAGCAGCCCGGCCGAGGCCACGACCTCCGCGGGCGGGGGCCGCAGGTGGCCCTGGCGCGAGCCCGGCCGCCCGACGATCCCGCCCGCGGCGCCGAGCAGGCAGAACGCCGCCCACCAGCCCCAGTCGGTCTGCGCGCCGCTGGCGTACGAGCCGTCGGCGGTGGCGTAGGAGAACGCGACGTCCGAGACGATCATCGCGCCCATCGACGCCGCGAGCAGGCCCCAGAGCAGCGGCTTCTCCCGCGTCTGGGCCAGCGTCAGCAGCACGACGGTGATCAGCACGACGTCGGCGATCGGGTAGGCCAGCGCCACCGCGGCCGCGCCCGGGCTCAGCCCCGTCGCGATCGGGTCGACGGCGATCAGCCAGGCCACGAGCCCCAGCGCGCAGCCGACCATGAACGCGTCGATCAGCCGGCGGGAGGTGGCGAGCCCCTGCGTGCGGGGCGCCAGCAGGGTCGTCCCGACCAGCGCCGCCACCGGGAAGCCCAGGTAGCCCACGTCGGCGATCGACGGGAACGGGACGAGGTCGCCGAGCAGCAGTTCGGAGACCGTCCACGCGATCTGCCCCGCCCCCCACGACGCGGCGGCGAGGGCGAGCGCGATCCACCCGCGCCGGGACCGGCCCCGCGACCGGCGCGCCGCGCCTGCGCAGGAGGCGGCGGCGCCGAAGGCGAGCACGAGCACCCCGAGGTTGGCGATCTGCAGCCGCGAATCGCCCTCCACCACCGTGGTCGCGACCACGAGCGCGAGCATCGCCGCGGCGGCCACGCCCAGCGCCCAGGCCGCCGAGCGGGCCCCGGCGATCGGTCCGGCCCGGCGCGCCGCCGGTGGCCAGTGTGCGGTCACACCGGCTCGATCGTCGCCGGGCGCCGCGGGGTTGACACCGGCGGCCCCCTCTGCGCCGCGAGGTGCGGTCGATGAGACCGGCGGTCGGTCGCCGCCACGGCCGGGTGAGGGCGGGCTCACGCCCCACGGGACGAGCGGCACGGGTCGGCGCCTCCGGGTGCGCGGCCGGACCCGGCTCAGCGGCTCTGCAGCGCGTCGAGCGCGACGGCCATGCTGGCCGCGACCCGGAAGTCCAGCCGCGGGTCCTGGACCGTCACGTCGTAGCGGTCGCGGATCGCCTTCTGCCGCTCGCTGCTCATCACCGGGGCCCCCGTGCGGGTGTCGACGAAGTCGAAGTGGAAGACGAACGGCACCCAGACGTCGCCCAGGTACGGGATCAGCGTCCAGACCCGGCGCAGCACCGCGATCACCGGCCTGCGCTCCTGGCCGCGGGCCTCCAGGTCCGGGCCGCCCGGTGCGCCCGGGCCGCGCAGCGTCCAGGTGGAACGCAGCAGGCTCGCCCCGAACTCCTTGCGGAAGTAGCCCAGCGGGCGCCCCTGCTCGTCGAGCACGTCGTGCTCGGCGTGGACGTCGAGGCGCTGGCGGGCCTTGAACGAGAACACCGGGCGCTGCTTCGTCTCGTCGGCGAAGAACCGCACCTCCTCCTTGAGCTTGAGGCGCTTCTGCTCGGCGAAGGCCAGCAGCGCCCCCTGCGAGCCGTCCGGGTTCGCCGCGTGGACCTGGTAGCGGTTCACCATCATCGTGATCTTCTGGCGGACCAGGAAGCGCGGCACCTGCATCGGGGCGCCCGGGGACGGCACGGTCATGCCCGCAGTCTGGCACCCCGGTCGACCCCGATCGGGTGGTCACACATCGTGGCATGCGCATCACTGAACGTGGCAGAACCGCTCGTTCGGGTGTTCCGGTCGGCCGGGTCGCGTCCGTAGCGTCGCCGGGGTCCGCACCGATCGACCCCCGGGAGTCACCGTGTCACTGACCGTTCCGCCGGCACTGCTGGAGAAGGCGCAGCGCGGCCCCGTGGACGACGACGAGTTCGTCGCCTGCGTCCGCGACTCGCTGCCCTACGCCTGGGGGATGGTGGAGCGGCTGGCGAAGGAGCTCGACGCGTCCGGCGCCCCGTCGGTGCAGAACCTCGAGGTGCCCCCGGACGACGCGTCCTGGGGCGAGGTCTTCCGGCTCGTCGGCAGCGACGCCATGCGCGGGGCCGTGCAGCGGCACTTCGGCGTCCGGCTCGCGTTCCAGAACTGCTGCAAGGTCGGGCTGTTCCGGCCCGAGGCCACCGAGGAGTACGAGCGGTTCGTCTCGCCGCGGGCGCAGCTGCTCAACCAGCGCCCGGACCTGCTGAACTGCTGACCGCCGGGACGGCCCCGCCCGCCCAGCCGGCGGGGTCGTCCCAGGCCTGCAGGGCCAGCCCGCTGCGGAACTCCCGGTGCTCCCCGGTGAGCGGGTCGGTGAACGCGAGCTCCGCGGCGAGCAGCTGCAGCGGCCGGGTGAAGTCGTCGAGCGCCTTCTCGCGCACCTCGGGGTAGAGGTCGTCGCCGAGGATGGGCACCCCCAGCCCGGCGAGGTGCACCCGCAGCTGGTGGGTGCGCCCGGTCGTCGGTTCGAGGCGGTAGCGGGCGATCCCGTCGCGCACCGCCTCCACGGCGACCCGGGTCTCGGCGTTGACCGGCCCCGGTTCCTCCCGTGCGCAGACCACGCCCCGCTCCTTGACGATGCGGCTGCGCGCACCGTGCGCGGCAGGGCCAGCGCGGGGTCGTGCGGGGCCAGCGCCGTGTAGGCCTTGCGGACCCGCCGGTCCCGGAACAGGGTCTGGTAGGCGCCGCGGTGCTCGCGGCGCACGACGAACAGCACCAGCCCGGCCGTCGGCCGGTCCAGCCGGTGCGCGGGGCCGAGCTCGGGCAGGTCGAGCTCGCGGCGCAGCCGCACCAGCGCGGTCTGCGCGACGTGACGCCCGCGCGGGATCGTGGCGAGGAAGTGCGGCTTGTCGACGACGAGCACGTGCTCGTCGCGGTGCACCACGGCGAGCGGGAACGGCACCGGCACCTCGTCGGGCAGGTCGCGGTGCATCCACAGGTACACGCCCGGCGCGTAGGGGGTGCGGGGGCCGATCGGGCCGTCGACGCCGACGATGCGCCGCTCGGCCAGCAGCGCGTCGATCCGCTCGGGGGTGACGCGGGGCAGCCGGTCGACCAGGTGGTCGCGCAGCGTCGCCCAGGTCGCGGCGCCGTCGTCCGGGGTCCGCAGCCGCGCGGCGTCGAGCCCGAGGCGCTGGGGCAGCGGTGAGGCGGGCCCGCGGCGGCGGGCTACAGCTCCGCCCGGATCTTGCCGAGGATCGCGGCGGTGCGGTCCAGCGGCTCGATCTGCGCGCACAGCCGGTCCATCACCGAGGAGTACTGCTCGACGTCGGCGCGCTTGTCCAGGTACAGCGCGCTGGTGAGCTGCTCCAGGTAGACGATGTCGGGCAGGTCCCGCTCGGCGAAGCGCAGGATGGTGAACGGGCCGCCCGCGGCGGCGTGCCCGCCGAAGTGGAACGGCGCGATCTGCAGCCGCACGTTCGGCCTCTCGGCCAGCGCGATGAGGTGGTCGAGCTGGGCGCGGGTGAGCTCCGGCCCGGCGAGCTGGCGGCGCAGAGCGGCCTCGTCCACCACGGCCCACAGCGTCGGGCCGCCGGGCTCGGAGAGCACCTGCTGGCGACGCATCCGCAGCTCCACGCGCCGGTCGACCTCGCGCGCGTCGTCGTAGCCCAGGCGGGTGACCGCGCGCGCGTAGTCGGGGATCTGCAGCAGGCCGGGCACGAACTGCACCTCGTAGGTGCGGATCAGCGAGGCGGCCTGCTCCAGCCCGATGTAGGTCTCGGCCCAGGCGGGCAGCAGGTCGGAGTAGCGGTGCCACCAGCCGGGCTCGTTGGCCCGGCGGGCCAGGGTGAGGAACTCCGCGACGTCCTCGCCCGCGGTGACGCCGTAGAGCCGGAGCAGGTCGACGACGTCGCGCTCCTTGAAGCCGACGCGGCCCAGCTCCAGGCGGCTGATCTTCGCCGCCGAGGCGCGGATCGCGTCGCCCGCGGCCTCGCGGGTGATGCCGGCGAGCTCGCGACGGCGGCGCAGCTGGCCGCCCAGCGCGATGCGAAGCGCGGTGGGGCCGGTGCCGGTGCGCGGTTCGTCGTCGGCGTCGCCGTGCGGACCTGCGTGGCCGTCCACCTGCACCCGCACGCTCCTCGTGTCCCCCGGCGCGGCGGACGGTACCGCCGGGCGCTCAGCCGAGGTCGTCGAACTCCCCGGCGCGCACACCGCGGATGAACGCCGCGATCTCGGCCCGAGTGTAGACCAGCGTGGGGCCCGTGGGATGGCGGGAGTTGCGGACCGCGACCCCTCCGTCGGGGAGCTCCGCGAGCTCCACACAGTTCCCCGTCGGGTTGCTCGCCGAGCTCTTGCGCCAGCGCCGCGTCTCCTGCAGATGCACGTGCAGATGTTCACGCACCGGCACTTGCAGATGCAAGCTCGTTCCGACACGATCGGATTGCGGTCGGCGCGACACGCCGCCGCGACACACTGGTCGGGGGCCACCGGCGCGGGCCGGTCGGAACGAGGGGGGCGCGAGGGATGAACCTGTCGTGGGGGGCCGATCCGCCTGCCATGTGGCCGGCGCACGGGGGCGGAGCGCGGGGTCCGGTCGCGGTACGGGAGGACGCGGCCGTCCCGCCCGCGAGCACCCTGCACCACCGCCTCGCCGACGAGCTCGCCCCGATGGTGGAGGTCTGGGAGCGCCTGCTCGCCACCCACCAGCCCGACCGCAGCGGCCGCTGCCGCACGTGCACCCAGGGCGGCACCGGCCTGCCCGGCACGCACTGGCCCTGCGCCCTCCACGGCCTGGCCGACCTCGCCCGCCGCCGCCACCGCCTCGCCGAGGGCGCCTGAGACCCGGCGGCCGGCGCTTCCCCCCGGACGCCGGCCGCCGTGCCCCTTCCCCGTCCCGCCCACCCGGGCGTCAGGCCGGGGCGAGGTCCAGCAGCCGGGGGCGCACGTCGTCGAGGGCGGCGCGCACGGCGCCCAGGAGCACGCCCCGCTCGGCCAGTGCCGAGGCGACCAGCCGGGGCGGGCGCGGGGTCAGCGCGCCGAGCTCCTGCTCCAGCGGGTCCAGCAGCACGTCGGCCGCCCCGGCGGCCCCGCCGCCGATGACGATCACCTCCGGGTCCAGGAGCACCGCGAGCACGGCGAGCACCCGGGCCGTGCGCCGGGCGACGTCGCGCAGCACCGCCCGCGCCCGGTCGTCGCCCGCGCGGGCGGCCGCGGCGACGTCCTCGGCCCGCACCGGACGGCCGAGCGCGGCGGTGCCCCACCGCCGGGCGAGGTTGCCGACGGCCGCGGTGTCGCCGACGCCGGCGACGAGGTCGAGGAAGCCCAGCTCGCCCGCCCGGCCCCGGTGCCCGCGCACGATCCGCCCGTCCACGCAGATGCCGGCGCCCAGCCGCTCGCCCGCCAGCACGAGCACGGCGTCGTCGGCGTCGGCGGCCGCGCCCGCCCAGCGCTCGGCGAGCAGCGCCAGGTTGGCGTCGTTGTCCACCAGCACCGGGCCCTCCACCGCCAGCGGCAGCGGGTCGAGCAGCAGGCGCAGGTCCTCCGCGGCGAGCCCGGGCAGGTAGTCGTCCACGGCGGCGACCCGGCCCTCGGCGACGGGGGAGGGCACGCCGACGGCGGCCCCCAGCAGCGCCGTGACGCCGGCCCGTTCCGCCGCCCGCAGGCAGGCCGCCCGCGTGGCGGCGATCCGCTCCCCGGCCGGGACGCGGTCGTGCCGGAACGCGGCCGCGTCCTCGCCCAGCACGGTGCCGCGCAGGTCGGCGACGGCGGCCCGCACGGTGGTGGCGCCCATGTCGACGCCGAGCACGTGTCCCGCACCGGGCAGCGGCGCGTAGACCCGGGCGCGGCGGCCGGGCCGCGAGGAGTCCGCGGGCCGCAGGGCGTCGAGCTCGGTGAGCCAGCCGCGGGCGATCAGCTCGTCGCAGACGGCGTGCACGGTGGGCCGGGAGAGCCGGGTCGCGTCCATGAGGTCGGCCCCGCTGAGCCCCGCGGCGGGGTCGGCGTCGAGGAGCGCGTCGAGCACCGCCTGCGCGTTGAGCCTGCGCAGCATCGGCGAGGTCGCCCCGGTCACCCCGTACCCCCCTTGACGTGTCGGCCGACGATAGCGCAGCATCGTTAATCAAAGCCAGCAATCAAACCGCGAGCAGACCTCGAGGGGAGCACGGATGACCACCGCAGCGACGGCGCCGACCCTGCGCACGGACTGGTGGCGCGACGCCGTCGTGTACCAGCTCTACATCCGCAGCTTCGCCGACGGCAACGGCGACGGCCTGGGTGACGTCGCGGGCATCCGGGCGCGCCTGGAGTACCTGCGCGACCTCGGCGTCGACGCCCTGTGGATCAACCCCTGGTACCCGTCGCCGATGGCCGACGCCGGCTACGACGTGTCGGACTACCGCGCCGTCGAGCCCGCGTTCGGCAGCGAGGAGGACGCCGCGGCCATGATCGCCGAGGCCAAGGCGCTGGGCCTGCGGGTGATCCTGGACATCGTCCCGAACCACACCTCCGACGAGCACGCCTGGTTCACCGCGGCGCTCGCCGCGGGCCCCGGCTCGCCGGAGCGGGCGCGCTACCACTTCCGCCCGGGGCGCGGGGACGGCCCGCCCAACGACTGGCGCTCGGTGTTCGGCGGCCCGGCGTGGACGCAGGTCGCCGAGCCCGACGGCACAGCCGGCGAGTGGTATCTGCACCTGTTCGACGCCAAGCAGCCCGACCTCAACTGGGACCACCCCGAGGTGCGCGCGGAGTTCGAGTCGATCCTGCGGTTCTGGTTCGACCGGGGCGTGGACGGCTTCCGCATCGACGTCGCGCACTCGCTGGTCAAGGACCCCGCGCTGCCTGACGTGGGCGAGGAGGACGAGACCCTGCTCAACGCCGTCGGCGGCGCGGGGCACCCGTTCTGGGACCGCGACGGCGTGCACGAGGTCTACCGCGGCTGGCGGCGGGTGGCCGACTCCTACGCCGACCCCAAGGTGTTCGTCGCCGAGGCGTGGGTGGCCTCGCCGGAGCGGCTCGTGCGCTACCTGCGCCCCGACGAGCTGCACACCGCGTTCAACTTCGACTACCTCGGCACCCCGTGGGACCCGGCCGCCCTGCGCGCCACCATCGACTCCTCGCTGGCGAGCAACGGCACCGTCGGCGCGCCGGCGACGTGGGTGATGTCCAACCACGACGTCGTGCGGCACGTGTCCCGGCTGGGCCGCCCGCCCGCGTCGGGCCACTCGCTGAACGACCTCGCCCCGGTCGAGGAGCTGGACCTGGAGCTGGGCAGGCGCCGGGCCCGCGCGGCCGCGCTGCTGATGCTGGCGCTGCCCGGCGGCGCGTACGTCTACCAGGGCGACGAGCTGGGCCTGTGGGAGGTCGAGGACCTGCCCGACGCCGTCCGCCAGGACCCGACGTTCCGCCGCACCGGCGGCGCCGAGATCGGTCGTGACGGCTGCCGCGTGCCGCTGCCCTGGTCGGGCACGGCGGCGCCGTTCGGGTTCAGCCCGGACGGGGCGACCGCGCGGCCGTGGCTGCCCCAGCCCGCCGCGTTCGCCGGCGTCACGGTGGAGGCGCAGGACGGCGACCCCGGCTCGATGCTCACGCTCTACCGGGCGGCGTTGGCCCTGCGCCGGGAGCACCCCGCGCTCGGCGAGGGACCGCTGGAGTGGCTGCCCGGCCCCGACGGCGTGCTCGCGTTCTCCCGCGGCGAGGGCTTCGTCTGCATGGTCAACCTGTCGGGCGGGCCGGTCGCGCTGCCGGCCGGCGCGGAGGTGCTCCTCGCCACCGAGCCGCTGGACGGGGAGCTGCCCGTGGACGCCGCGGTCTGGCTGACCACCGCGTGAGGGGCACCCGGCGGACCGTCCTAGACTCCGCCGGGTGACCGGTCTGCGTCGATTCGTCCTGTCCACCGCCGTCGCCGCGCTCGTCGCGGCCACGGCCGCGTGCGGGGGCGGCAGCAACACCCAGTGCGGGATCGACGGCTGCACCGTCACGTTCCCGCGCTCCGGGGACACCGCGGTGTCGGTGCTCGGCGTGCAGGCGCGGCTGGTCGGCGTGGACGCCGGTCAGGCCACGCTCGAGGTCGCCGGGCAGACGGTGTCGGTGCCGGTCGGCGGCGAGACCCAGGCCGAGGGCTTCACGATCGGGGTCGAGTCGGTCACCGACACCGAGGTCGTCGTCCGCGTCCGCCCGGGCGCGGGCGGCTGACGGCACGTCCGCCCGGGCGCGGGCGGCTGACGGCACGGTCGCCCGGGCGGCCGGCGGCACGCTCGCCGGTGCCGCCCGGTCAGGCGAGCGGGTCGTCGGTGTCGGGCTCGTAGATCCACGACCCGGGGTCCGACGGGT
This sequence comes from Pseudonocardiales bacterium, assembly GCA_026393175.1. Lineage (GTDB taxonomy): Bacteria > Actinomycetota > Actinomycetes > Mycobacteriales > Pseudonocardiaceae > Pseudonocardia. The sequence continues at coordinate 623 of JAPLAT010000033.1, read as the reverse complement.
GCGGCCCGCGCCTGCGGTAGGCCCGTTCCGGGATGCGGACGGGCATGTGGCCGGTGTCCTCGGTCCAGATCGTCGTGTCCCGGAAGCGGGGGAGCAGCCGCGGCGGCAGGCCCTCGCCGTCGAGCGCCACCTCCTCGACATGCCCGTCCCACGGACCGCCCACGAGCACCGCCGTCGCCATCGGTGCATCCTGGCACGCATGGACGACGACGAGTGGTACTACAGCCTCGTGGACGGCCGCGTCGTGCGCGCGGACGAGGTCCGCGCGGCCGACCGGCTGGGCCCCTACCCGGACAGGGAGACCGCCCAGCGGGCCCTGGAACTGGCCCGCGAGCGCACCGAGCAGCAGGACCGGGCCGACCGGGAGTGGAACGAGGGCCGGGGCGGGAAGGCCTGACGGCCCGCGCGCGCAGCGGTGCCCCGGCCCTTCGCGCGCGCACGACCGCCCGGGGCGTGGCAGGCTGGGCCCGTGCGTCGGCTCCGCTGGTTCGTGGCGGTGGTCGCCCTCGGGGCCGGCCTGCTCGCCGTGCCCGGGGTGCTGCCCGGCGAGCCCGCGGCGGTGGCGGCCGGCGCGCCGGACCGGGCGGCGGGGGACCGACCCGTGCCCCTCGCCGGCGCCGGCG
>JAPLAT010000289.1 GCA_026393175.1 Pseudonocardiales bacterium | reverse complement strand
TCGCCGCCCGTGCGCGCGGAGAGGTGTTCTAACACTTCTCCGCGCGCACGAGCGCCGGAGGCGCCCTTCACCGCCACCGCGGCCGCGCCGTGCCGCGCCGCCGCGCGCAGCGGCCGCACCGCGTCGCGGCCCCGGGCGCCGACGACGAGGACGAGCCGGCCGGGCTGGTCGGCGGGGTCGTCGTCCGGGTCGACGATCGCGGTGCCGGCGACCGGCACGTCCAGCCCCGCCGGGGCGACGACGACGTCCACCAGCGGCTCGCCCAGCGCCGCGAGCACCTGCGCCAGCGTGGTCTCCATCGGCGGATCGTACGACGGGTGGGCCTTGGCGTTGGCGGTTCGCACCATCCGGTGCGGGCCGGCCGGGGCCTACCGTTCCCGACCATGCTGAGGACCGCGATGCTGGCCGCGTCCCGATCGGACGCGCTGCGCACGTTCGCCGAGAACACGCCGTTGATGCGGCCCGTGGTGGACCGGTTCGTCGCCGGGACGACCGTCGACGAGGTGCTGGCGGTGGCCCGCGCGCTCACCGCCGACCGGCTCGTGACGATCGACCACCTCGGCGAGGACACCACCGACCGCGGCCGCGCCGACGCCACCGTCGAGGCCTACCGCCTGCTGCTGCGCCGCCTCGGCGACGAGGGGCTGGCGGGCCGGGTGGAGGTGTCGGTCAAGCTCTCCGCGCTGGGCCAGAGCCTCCCGCGCGACGCCGACAAGATCGCGCTCGACAACGCCCGGCAGGTCTGCGAGGCCGCCCGGGCCGCGGGGACGACCGTCACCGTCGACATGGAGGACCACACCACCACCGACGCGACCCTGGGCACCGTGCGCGACCTGCGCGTGGACCACCCCTGGGTCGGTGCCGTCCTGCAGGCGCAGCTGCGGCGCACCGAGGCCGACTGCCGCGACCTCGCGGGCTCCCGGGTCCGGCTCTGCAAGGGCGCCTACGCCGAGCCCTCCGCGGTGGCGTTCGCCGACCGGGCCGAGGTCGACCGGTCGTTCGTGCGCTGCCTGAAGGTGCTGATGTCGGGCACCGGGCTGCCGATGGTCGCCACGCACGACCCCGTCCTCGTCGACATCGCCCGGCACCTCGGCCGGGGGCGGGACTACGAGCTCCAGATGCTGCACGGCGTGCGCCCGCGCGCGCAGGTCGAGCTGGCCGCGGCGGGGGAGACCGTCCGCGTGTACCTGCCCTACGGCACCGAGTGGTACGGCTACTTCGTCCGCCGGCTGGCCGAGCGTCCGGCCAACCTCGCGTTCTTCGCCCGGTCGCTGCTGACGCGGGGCTGAGCGGCGCCGGGCGCGTCAGGCGTTGCCGTAGACCCGGCGCGGCGCGACGAGCACCGCGACCCGGCCCTCCTCGCGCATCACCCGGTCGTAGGTGTCCCAGTCGTCGTGCGTGCCGCCCGCCGCGGTGAACACCGCCCGCAGCAGCAGCCGCAGCTCCTCGTCCGGCACGTCGCCGGGCCCGACCAGCTCGCTGTCGCCGTCGACCGCGGCCCACTTCCAGCCCGACCGCCACAGCAGCGAGGTGGCGGGCCGCTCGCGCAGCACGCGGAGCTTGACCGGCCCGTAGGTCACGTACCCCACGACCGCCCTCCCCGTGTCGGGGTGGACGAGCACCCCGGCGTTGACGAGCGAGCTGTGCGGGGTGCCGTCGGCGCGCACCACGGTGACGCTCGCCAGGCCGTGCTCCTGGAGGGCGGCGCGGCGGACCGGGTCGAGGTCGATGCTCATGCCCCGAGTCTGGCCCGGCGACCGCGTGCGGCGCACGCCGCAGGGCCGGGGACAGGCGCGCCCGGGGGACGAGCCCGACCCTCGGTGATCCGCGGGGCTGCGGGCCAGGAGCCCGGCGGGGCAACCCGCTGCGGCGGACGGCCCAGCGGGTATCACGGTTCGGCCGCGACGCCAGCGGGACCGGGCGGGGCCCCACATCCTGTCGCGCAACAGCCCCCTCACACCCTCCCGGAGACAACCATGGTGGCCATCATCGGCGCGGTCCTGTTCGGTCTCGCGCTCCTCTTCCAGCTCGCCGGCATCGCGGTGCCGGTCCTCACCGCCGACGTCCTCATCACCGCGGGCCTGCTGTGCGTCGCGCTGCACCTGGCCGGCATCGGCACCACCCGCCGCACCCGCTCGCGCCGCTGACCGCCGCTCCCCTTCCCAGGAGGTCTCCATGGTCGCCACCATCGGCGCGGTCCTGTTCGGGCTCGCGCTCCTGTTCCGGCTCGCCGGCTTCGCCCTGTCGGTGATCACGGCCGAGGTGCTCGTCACCGCCGGGCTGCTGTGCGTCGCGCTGCACCTCGCCGGCGTCGGCAACACGGTCACCGTGCGCAGCTACCGCCGGCGCCGCAGCTGACGGCTCCACGCGCGCCGGCCGCGCAGACCCCGGTGTCACCGCACAGGGCGCCGGCGGTCTGCGCGGTGCCCGGGGGTCTGCGCGGTCGGGTCTGCGCGGTCGGGTCTGCTGGTCGTGCGTCAGCGCAGGTGGGCGAGCGCCTCGGCCGGGTCGACGACGTCGGCGTACTTCGCGTCGAGGTCGCGCAGGTTCTGCTCGTGCAGCTCGGGGCTGCGGTCCGCGCACGCCCGCCCGACGACCAGCGGGCGGAACCCGTGGTGCAGCGCGTCCGTCGCCGTCGCCCGCACGCAGCCCGACGTCGACACCCCGGCGATGACGACGGTGTCCACGCCCCGCGCGTGCAGCGTCGGGGCCAGCGAGGTGCCGGCGAACCCGCTCGCGTACTGCTTGACGACGACCGGCTCGCCCGGGGCCGGGTCGAGCACCAGCCCGCCCCACCCGCCCGGGGCGCCCTCGGCGAACGCGGCCAGCGCGGGCACCTTGCGCACGAACAGGCCACCGTCGGCGAGGTCCGGGGCGTACCGGACGACCGTCCACACGACGGGCCGCCCGCCCGCCCGGGCCGCGTCCACCAGCGTGCGGGTCGTCTCGACGGCCGGTGCCGGGTCGGGCAGCAGGAACGGCCCGCCCGGCTCGGTGTAGGCCCGCACCAGGTCGATCACCACCAGCGCCGGCCGCTCGCCCCACCCGAGCCGCCCGGAGAACGCGGACCCGTGCGGCCCGGTCACGCCCGCGGCCCCGGCGTCCCGCGCGTCCCCGGCATCGCAGCGGGGTGACACCGCTCCGATCCGGTCGCAGCGGTGTCACCCCGCTGCGACGGGGTCAGGCCCACGACGGGCGCTTCGGCGCCGGGAGGCCGGTCTCCGCCTCGCAGTTCGCCAGGATCTCCTCCAGCGGCGGGCCCATGTCGAAGACCGGCAGCTCGGCCGGCCGGTCCGCCCGCATCTCGGCGCGGAGGGCCTCGGTCGCGGCCGCGTCCACCCCGTCGTCGCCGACCACCACGCCGTAGCGGCGCGCCCCCTCCGCCGTCACGAGCCCGCGCCGCACCTCGAGCTCGACGAGCGCCGGGTCGCGCTCCAGCGGGTCGCCCCACCCGCCGCCGCCCCACGTGACGAAGTGCAGGACGTCGCCGGGCGCCACCTTGACGTCGTGGCACTTCGACGGCAGCACGGTGCGCGTGCCGTCGGGGTGCTCGAGCCACTTGCGCCCGCGCGCGCCCGGCGTCCCGCCGTTGACGCCCCACGGGTAGGTCAGCCAGCGGTCGTCGTGGATCGCGATCTCGCCGGGCTCCTCGAACACGTACGCGACGTCGACGCCGTTGCCGCCGCGGTGCAGCCCGGCCCCGCCGGTGTCGGCGACGGTCTCCCACTTCTCGATCCGCAGCGGGTAGTACGACTCCAGGTACTCGCACGGGATGTTGACGAAGCTCGGCCACAGTGAGTGGCCGTCCGGCCCGTCACCCAGCGGGCGGCCGGGGATGCCGCCGAAGCCGATCGAGTACAGCTGGAACCACTCGCCCGCCCGGTCGCCGGACGTGTAGTGCCCGGAGTACATGAAGTGCGGGCTGGAGGAGAAGCCCGCCGCGT
>JAPLAT010000314.1 GCA_026393175.1 Pseudonocardiales bacterium | reverse complement strand
GTGAGCGCCGGCCGCGACGCCGCCACCCGGGCCGGGCACCTGCTGGAGGCGCTGGCGGCGCGGGCCCTGGACGTGCTGCCCGCGCTGGGCGCGGTCGCCGCGGACGTGCGGTCGGCCTGGCCGGACGCCGCGGGCCGCGAGTGGGCCGAGCACGCCGAGCGGGTGCGGCGGGCCCTGCAGGTCGACCTCGACGCCGCACTGGCCGCGGCGCGGGCCGCGCACGCGCTGGCCCGGGCCGCGGAGGACCCGGCAGCCGAGGACGCGGCAGTCGAGGACCGGGGACGGGTCGGCGAGGAAGGTCCCGCGTCCCGGGCGGCCCTGAGGGTCACGCCACCCAGGACCGCCCCTCCGCACCGCCGCAGGCGACCGGCGGCCCTCCGGGCGGCCTCGGCGACGGTCCCGCACCCGGCGCCCGGGCGCGCTCGACCGGCCGGGAGCGACCCGCGACGGACGGTCCCCGCCTGGGCGGCACGGCCGCGGACCGCGCCGACGACGAGACCGGCATGCGGATCGCCACCCTCGACGGCCCCGGCTGAGCGGCCCGGCGCCGGCGTGCCGCGGCCACCCCCGCCCGCCGTCCGCAGCGCGACGGCATCGGCCCGCGTCCGGCGGAGCGGTCCGGCGTCAGCGCGCCGCGGCCACCACGTCGGCCAGCCGCAGCGCGACGGCGTCGGCCTGCTCCTGGGTGGGCGCCTCGACCATCACGCGCACGAGCTGCTCGGTACCCGAGGGGCGCAGCAGCACCCGCCCGTGACCGGCGAGGGCGGCCTCCTCGGCGGCGACGGCGGCGGCCACGGCGGCGGAGGCGGCGACGGCGTCCTTGTCGGCCACGGTGACGTTGCGCAGCACCTGCGGCAGCGGTGTGACCACGCCGGCCAGCTCGGCCAGCGGCGAGCCGGTGGCCGACATCCGGGCCATCAGCCGCAGCGCGGTGAGCAGGCCGTCGCCGGTGGTGGCGTGGGCGGGCAGCACGACGTGGCCGGACTGCTCGCCGCCGAGGGCGAACCCGCCCGCGCGCAGCTCCTCGAGCACGTAGCGGTCGCCGACGGCGGTGGTGCGCAGCGCGATGCCGGCCTTCTCCATCGCCAGGTGCAGGCCGAGGTTGCTCATCACGGTGGCGACGAGCGTGTCGTGGGTGAGCTCGCCCGCGTCCTTCATGGCCACGGCGAGCACCGCGAGGATCTGGTCGCCGTCGACGACCTCGCCGCGCGCGTCCACGGCCAGGCAGCGGTCGGCGTCCCCGTCGTGGGCGATGCCCAGGTCGGCGCCGTGCTCGCGCACGGCGGCCCGCAGCGGGTCCAGGTGCGTGGAGCCGACACCGTCGTTGATGTTGAGCCCGTCGGGCTCGGCGTGCAGCGCGACCACGTCGGCGCCGGCGCGCCGGTAGGCCTCGGGGGCCGCGCCGGACGCCGCCCCGTGGGCGCAGTCGACGACGACGCGGAGCCCGGCGAGCGAGCCCGCGGGGGTGGAGCGCAGCAGGTGCTCGACATAGCGCCCGGTGGCGTCGGGGAGGTCGCGGACGCGGCCGATCCCGGCGCCGGTGGGCCGCCCGGACGTGTCGCCGAGCCCGGCCTCGACGGCGGCCTCGACGGCGTCGGGCAGCTTGTGCCCGCCCGCGGCGAACAGCTTGATGCCGTTGTCGGGCATCGGGTTGTGCGAGGCGGAGATCATCACGCCGAGGTCGGCGTCGAGCGCGGCCACGAGGTGGGCGACGGCCGGCGTGGGCAGCACCCCGACGCGGACGGCGTCGGCCCCCGCGGCGGTCAGCCCGGCCACGACGGCGGCCTCGAGCATCTCGCCGCTGGCCCGCGGGTCGCGGCCGACGACGGCCACGGGGCGGTGCGAGCGGTCGCGTTCGGCCAGCACCCGGGCGGCGGACCCGGCGACGGCAACGGCGAGCTCCGGGGTGAGGAGCTCGCCGTTGGCCAGTCCGCGGACGCCGTCGGTGCCGAACAGGTGTCGGCGACCCAAGACGATCAGCGCTTGCTGTACTGGGGCGCCTTGCGGGCCTTCTTCAGGCCGTACTTCTTGCGCTCGATGACGCGCGGGTCGCTGGTGAGGAAGCCGGCCTTCTTCAGCGGCGGGCGGTCCTCGGAGTCGACCTCGATGAGCGCGCGGGCGATCGCCAGGCGCAGCGCGCCGGCCTGGCCGGACGTGCCGCCACCGTGCAGGTTGGCGAAGATGTCGAAGCGCTCGGTCTTCTCGAGCAGCACGAGCGGCTCCCGGATGAGCTGCTGGTGCAGCTTGTTCGGGAAGTAGGTCTCGAGGCTCTTGCCGTTGAGC
>JAPLAT010000257.1 GCA_026393175.1 Pseudonocardiales bacterium | reverse complement strand
GTTCCCGCATGATCGACCCGGACGACCCGAGCGACGCCCGCTTCTTCGAGGGCCGCTACGCCGCGGCGGGCGACGACCTCGCGACCGTCCCGTGGGCGGTGCTCGCGCCGCGCCCGGCGCTGCTCGAGTGGCTCGACGGGCGCCCCGGACCCCGGCCGGGCGCCACCGCGCTGGTCGTCGCGTGCGGCTACGGCGACGACGCCGAGGAGCTGGCCCGGCGCGGCTGGACCGTGCACGCCTTCGACATCGCCCCGACCGCGATCGCCCGCTGCCGGGCCCGGTTCCCCGGCTCGCCGGTGGACTACCGGGTGGCCGACCTGTTCGACCTGCCGCCGGACTGGGCGCCGCACGACCTGGTGGTCGAGATCCAGACCGTCCAGTCGCTGCACCCGGGGCTGCGCGCGGCGGCGCTGGCCGCCGTCGCGGCCGCCGTCGCGCCGGGCGGGGAGCTGTTCCTGCGCGCCCACGGCCGCGACGACGACGCGCCGCCCGGGCAGCGGCCCTGGCCGGTGAGCCGGGCCGAGCTCGGCGCGCTCGCGGCGGCCGGGCTGGTGGAGACGTCCTTCGCCGAGGTGGCCGACCCCGGGCACCGGCCCGGCGCGCGGGCGTTCCACGCCGGCTACCGGCGCCCGGCGGTGCCGGCGGGGTAGGTGGACCGGGAGGTCGACGACCGGGTGACCCGGGTGTAATACTTAGCCTCGTGGCACAGTATTCGAGCATGCTCGACGGGGTGTTCGACGCCCTCGCCGACCCCACGCGACGCGCGGTCGTCCACCGGCTCGGCCGCGGTCCGACGAGCGTCGGCGACCTCGCGCGCGACGCCCCCATGACGCTGCCGTCGTTCCTCAAGCACGTCCGCGTGCTCGAGGCCACCGGCCTGATCCGCACGGCGAAGTCCGGCCGGGTGCGCACGTGCGAGCTCAACCGCGAGCGGCTCGACCTCGTCGACGACTGGCTCGCCGCACAGCGGCGGATCTGGGCCGACCGCACCGACCGCCTGGAGCGGTTCGTCACCCGTCCCGAGGAGTCCCCGTGAACCCCGACCTCGACCCCGACCTCGATCTCGCGCTCGACCGGGTCATCCGCGCACCGCGCAGGCGGGTGTGGGAGGCCTGGACCGATCCCGCGCAGCTGGCGCGGTGGTGGGTGCCCGCCCCGACCCGCTGCCGGGTCGAGCGGCTCGACGTCCGGCCCGGCGGCGGGTTCGTCACGCTGATGAGCGAGGACGGCGCCGCGTTCGTCCCGCACCTGGACGCGTGCTTCCTCGTGGTGGAGCCCGGCGAGCGGATCGTGTTCACCAACGCCGTCGACAGCCGGTGGCGCCCGGCGGACGCGGCCCCGGTCGCGATGACGGCGGAGATCGGCCTGCGCGACCACCCGGACGGCACGGACTACCGGGTCACGGTGCGCCACGGCGACCCGGCCGCCCGCGCCCGGCACGCCGACCTGGGCTTCGCCGACGGCTGGGGCACCACCACCGCGCAGCTCGCCCGGCTGGTCGGGACCGGGGCGCGGCGGTGAGGGTCGCGCTGACGCAGTTCGTCACCCTCGACGGGGTGAGCCAGGGGCCCGGCTCGGCCACCGAGGACGTCAGCGACGGCTTCGACCGGGGCGGCTGGCTCGTGCCGCACCTCGACGTGGCGTTCGTGCAGCGGGCCTCGGAGTGGCTCGACCTCGCGGACGGCCTGCTGCTCGGCCGCCGGACCTACGACGCGTTCGCCCGCGACTGGCCGGCGATCACGGACCCGGACGACCCGTTCACCGGGCGGATGAACGCGCTGCCGAAGTACGTCGTGTCCGCCACGGCCCCGGCGGTCGACTGGGCGCCGACGACGGTGCTCCGCGGCGACCCGGCCGTGGAGGTCGGCGCGCTCAGGGCGGTCCCGGGGCGGGAGCTGCAGGTCCACGGCAGCGCCCGGCTGGGCGCCGCGCTGCTGTCGGCGGGACTCGTCGACACCCTGCGGCTCGTCGTCGCGCCCACCGTGCTCGGGTCGGGGCGGCGGCTGCTCACCCCTCCCGCCGCGGCGACCGGCCTGCGGCTCGTCCGGCACGAGGCGACGGAGCGGGGCCTGCTGCTCCTCGAGTACGACGTCACGGGCCCGGCGCCACTGGCGGACTACGACGGTGTCACGGACCTGGAGCAGCGACCCCGCCGCGTCCCCCCGGACGGGTGACGGCAGGATGCCCCGGTGTCCACGCTGCGGCGCTCGCTCGTCCTGCTCGCCCTGACCGTCCTCGCCGCGCTGGCGGCGGGGCTGGCGGTGCTCGACCCGTTCCACCTCCGGCACGCCGCGTGGTTCGTCGCGGGCACCGTGCTGGCGACGGTCGTCCTCGCCACCCTTGCGCTGGCCGTCGCCGTGAAGCTCTACCTCGTCCGGGTCCTGGTGCTCGTCCTCGGCGGGATCCTCGCGGTCGCCTGGGCGGCGGTGTCCTGGCTCGCGATGGGCCTCACCGACGACGCCCGTCCGGTGTCCGAGGTCGCGTCGGGGGCGCAGCGGCTCGTCGTGCTGGAGGGGGCGCCGTTCGCGATCGACCCGGTGTACCGCGTCGTGCTCCGCGCCGGGGACGGGCCGTTCGAGCAGCAGTCCGACGTGTGGATCGGCTACGCCGACGGCCCGGTCCCCGACGCCGTCGCCTTCCGCGGCACCGACGAGGTGGAGATCGCCGTCGGCACCTGCCTGCTCGTCTCCCGCGTGGAGCCGGTCACGCTCGCCGTGGACCCGGTGCACCGCGCCGCGCCGGGCTGCTGAGCGCCCGGCTCAGCCCTTCGCCCGCCAGGACGGCAGCCAGAGCTGGGCGTCCCACATCTCCTGGGTGATGGGCAGCCCGTTGAGGATCGGCCAGAGCCAGACGAAGTTGGCCACCACCAGCCCGACCCACAGCCCGACGGCGAGCAGCCCGGTCTGCCGGCGTTCGCGCGGGGCGTCGGCCCGGCCCAGCACCGTGCCCATGATCAGCACGGTCGCGAGCACGAGGAACGGCACGACCGGTGCCATGTAGAAGAAGTACATCTGGCGGTCGATGTTGAACAGCCACGGCACGACGCCCGCCGCGTACCCGACCAGCACGGCGGCGTAGCGCCAGTCCAGCCGCGCGACCGCACGCCACAGCGCGTACGCCAGTACCGCGTAGGCGGGCCACCACAGCGCGGGCGTGCCGAGCAGCATCACGGCGCTGACGCAGTCGTTCGTGCCGCAGCCGTCCACCTGGTCGCCGGAGGAGACGTAGTAGAGCATCGGCCGCAGCCCCATCGGCCACGACCACGGCTTGGACTCCCACGGGTGCTCGCCGCTGCTCGCGGTGGTGAGGCCGGAGTGGAAGCCCAGGACGTGGGAGCTGTAGGTCAGCAGCGAGGCGATCGGGCCGTCGGCGGCGTAGCGGTCGACGGAGGTCTCGGCGGCGAACCACGCCCACCACCCCGACAGGTAGGCCAGGACCGGCACGACGGCCAGCGCCCACAGCGCGGGACCCAGGTCGCGCACCACCGTGCCCCGCCACGGCCGCTCGACACCGGCGGCGCGGCGCGCCGTCAGGTCCCACACCACGGCGAGGACGGCGAACGCGGCCAGCCAGTAGGCGCCCGACCACTTCACCGCGCAGCCCAGCCCGAGCAGCACGCCGGTGGCCAGCCGCCACCAGCGCACGCCGAGCCGGGGCCCGTACGGGGTGTCGCCGACCCGGCCCTCGGCGACGCCCCGGGCCATGCGGGCGCGCACGTCGTCGCGGTCGGCGAGCAGCGTGGTGAAGGCGGCGACGACGAACAGCGCGGCGAACGCGTCGAGCATCCCCATCCGGGACTGGACGTGGGAGAGCCCGTCGGCGATGAGCAGCACGCCGGCGACCGCGCCGAGCAGCGTGGAGCGGGTGAGCCGGCGCGCGGCCCGCACGACCAGCACGACGGTGAGCACGCCCGCCAGTGCGGCGGACGCCCGCCAGCCGACGCCGTTGTAGCCGAACGCCAGCTCGCCCAGCGCGATGAGCTGCTTGCCCAGCGGCGGGTGCACGATGAGTTCGAAGCCCGGGTTGTCCTCGACGCCGCCGTTGCGCAGCATCTGCCAGGCCTGGGGCACGTAGTGCTTCTCGTCGAACACCGGCGTGCCGCCGTCGGTGATCCGCCCGAGGTCGACGAACCGCACCACGGCCGCCAGCACGCCCAGCACCGCGGTGACGACCCAGCCGCGCAGCCTGTCGGTCGGGGGCGGGGGGCCGAACCCGGCCGGGGCGGCCGGCACGAGCGGGGGCCGCGGGCCGAGCGGCACCCCGCCGGGCACCGGCTCGCGGTCGTCCACCGGCACGGTCGCGACCCGGGGCCGCTCGACGAGGGAGCGGTCGGTCACGGTCGCGCCTGCGCGGGACGGCGGACGTCGGCGGGCATGGGGCCGATCGTAGGTCGCTCGTAGTGTGGTGCCCATGTTGGTGCTGGCGGCGACCCCGCTCGGCGACTCCCGGGACGCCTCCGCACGGCTCCTCGACGCCCTGGCCACGGCCGACGTCGTCGCGGCCGAGGACACCCGGCGGTTGCGCTCGCTCGCCTCGGCCCTCGGCGTCGCGGTGCGGGGCCGGGTGGTCAGCCACTACGACGCCGTGGAGGCGGCGCGGCTGCCGGGGCTGCTCGACGAGGTGCGGGCCGGGCGCACCGTCCTCGTCGTCACCGACGCCGGGATGCCCGCGGTGTCCGATCCCGGGTACCGGCTCGTCGCGGCCGCCGCGGCGGCGGGGCTGCCGGTGACCTGCCTGCCCGGCCCGTCCGCCGTCACCACGGCGCTGGTGCTGTCCGGGCTCCCCGTCGAGCGGTTCTGCTTCGACGGCTTCGCCCCGCGCCGCGACGGCGAGCGCCGCCGCTGGCTCGACACGCTGCGCGCCGAGCCGCGCGCGGTGGTGTTCTTCGAGTCGCCGCACCGCCTCGCCGACACGCTGCGCACGGCCGCCGAGGTGCTCGGCGCGGACCGGCCCGCCGCCGTGTGCCGCGAGCTGACGAAGAAGCACGAGGAGGTGCTGCGCGGGCCGCTCGCCGAGCTGGCCGCGTGGGCGGCCGAGGGGCCGGTGCGCGGCGAGATCACCGTCGTGCTGGCCGGGGCGGCGCCGTCCGCGGCCCCGCCGGTGGCCTCGCTGGTGGACGCCGTCGCCGAGCGGGTGGCCGACGGGGAGCGGCTCAAGGACGCCGTCGCCGCCGTGGCCGAGGGTGCCGGGGTGCCCAAGCGGGAGCTCTACGCCGCCGCCCTCGCCGCGCGGGACTGACCGGCGCCCCGACTCGGGCGCACTCACACCCCGACTCGCGCGCGCCCGGGCCCCGACTCGCGCACTGCCGGGCCCCGACTCGCGCACGCCCGGGCCCCGACTCGCGGACGGTCAGGCCCCTACTCGCGCGCGGCCGGGTCCCGACTCGCGGGTCAGGCGCCCTGCGGGGCGGCGGCGACGGGGGCCCGGCGCAGGGCCCGGGCCACCGGCTCGACCACCCGGGCGGCCACCGGCCCGATCACGGCCATGAGCAGCACGTACGTCGTGGCGAGCGCGGCGAGCCGGGCGTCCACCGCCGCGTAGCCCACGGCCAGCCCGGCGATGACGATGGAGAACTCCCCGCGCGCGACGAGCGCGGCCCCGGCCCGGGCGCGGCCGAGCGGCCCGATGCCCTGGCGCCGCGCCGCCCACCAGCCCGTCGCGAGCTTGGTGGCGGTCGTGGACACGGCGAGCAGCACCGCCCAGCCGAGCATCGACGGGATCGTCGCCGGGTCGGTGTTCAGCCCGAACACGACGAAGAACAGCGCCGCGAACAGGTCGCGCAGCGGCTCCAGCAACCGCGTCGCGTTCTCCGCCGTCGACCCGGAGATGGCGATGCCGAGGAGGAACGCGCCCACGGCCGCGGAGACCTGCATCGCCGAGGCGAACCCGGCCACGAGCAGCGCGAGCCCGAGCACCTTGAGCAGGAACACCTCGCGGTCGGGGGAGTCGACCAGCGCCGAGACGTAGCGGCCGTAGCGCAGCGCCACCACCAGGACGACGGCGAGCACGCCCACCGACACCCCTACCGCCGTGATCCCGCCGGCCAGCGACACCCCGATGAGCACGGCGGTGAGGATCGGCAGGTAGACCGCCATCACGAGGTCCTCGAACACGAGGATCGACAGCACCACCGGGGTCTCCCGGTTGCCCAGGCGGCCCAGGTCGGCGAGCACCTTCGCGACGATGCCGGAGGAGGAGATGTAGGTGACCCCGCCCAGCACCAGCGCCCCGACCGGACCCCACCCCAGCAGCAGCGCCACCGCGACGCCCGGGGCGGCGTTGAGCACGATGTCGAGCAGCCCGGCCGTCCACGAGCGGCGCAGCCCGGTCACGAGCTCGGCGGCGGAGTACTCCAGGCCGAGCAGCAGGAGCAGCAGCACCACGCCGACCTCGCCGGCCAGCGTCGTGAAGTCCTCGATGCCGCCCAGGGGCACCAGCCCGCCGTTGCCGAACGCGAGCCCGCCGAGCAGGTAGAGCGGGATCGGGGAGAGCCCGATCCGCCCGGCCAGGCGGCCGAGCAGGCCGAGGACGAAGAACACCGCCCCCAGCTCGATGAGCTCGAGCGACGTGTTCGCCGCCTCCCCCGCCGCCGCGGCGAGCGGTGTCACGTCGCCCTCAGCCCTTCGTCAGGATCGCGACGGCGTTGTCGAGCCCCTCGGTCGTGCCGACGGTGACCATGAGGTCGCCCGCGGTCAGGGTGAAGTCCGGTGCGGGGGAGGGGTGCACCTGGCCCGCGCGCATCACCGCGACGACGGACACCCCCGTGCGGGTGCGCAGTGCCGTGTCGCCCAGCGTGCGGCCGTCGAAGGGCGCGCCGACCGGGATCTGGCGGGTGTGGATCCCGGGCAGCTCGCGGTGCTCCTCGCCGAACTGCGCCACCAGCTGGGGCGCGCCCAGCAGGTTGGCCAGCGCTGCGGCCTCGTCCACCGTGAGCGGCAGCTCGGCCAGGCAGGCGTCCGGGTCGTCGACCTTGGACACGATGAGCTCGATCTTGCCGTCCCGGTGGGTCACCACACCGACGCGGCGCCCGCCGCGCAGCGCGAAGTCCTTGCGCACCCCGATCCCCGGAAGCGGGGTCACCTCGACGTTCACGACGTACACGGTAACCGCCGTACCCTCCCGACATGCGCGTCGTCATGCTGAAGGCCCCTCAGGCGCTGCTGGAGGAGCGCCGTCGCCTGGGTCTGGACGGCCACGACGAGATGTGGGACGGGGTACTGCACGTGGTTCCGCCCGCCGGGGGCCCGCACCAGGGCCTCAGCAGTGAATTCTTCCTCGCCACCGCTCCGGTGGCGAAGGGGCGAGGTCTGGTCCCGCGGATGGGGACCGGGCTGTTCCGCTCGGCCGAGGACTACCGGGTCCCCGACCAGCTGTACTGCCGTCCCGAGCACCTCTCCGACCGCGGCGCCGAGGGGGCCGAGCTGGTCGTCGAGGTCCGCTGGGAGGGCGACGACACCTACCGCAAACTGCCGTTCTTCGCCGCACTGGGGGTCCGCGAGGTGCTCGTGCTGCACCCGGCGCCGCGGCGCGCCGAGCTGTACCGGCTGGTCGAGGACCGGCTGCTGCCCGTGCAGGCCGACGCGGCGGGCGAGCTGGCCTCCGACGTGCTCGGCGTCCGCGTCGCCCCCGGCGCCGAGGCCCTGCGCCTGACCTGGGACGGCGGGTCCGCCGAGGTGTGACCGGTTCGGCGGTTGCGGGGCCGCCGGGGCGGGGTAGGCGTCGGCATGACCGCGCCCCACGTGCTCGTCCTGTTCGGCGCCTCCGGGGACCTGGCGCGCCGCAAGCTGTTCCCCGGCCTGTTCCGGCTGCACCGGGCCGGGCTGCTGCCCGAGGTGCGGATCATCGGCACCGGACGCCACTCCCCGGGCGGGGACGAGGAGTTCCGCGACGCCGTGGCCCCCGACGACGCCGGGAAGGAGTGGGCGGAGTTCGCCGAGGGGATCCGGTTCGTCGTCTCCTCCGCCGAGGACGGCACGGACCTCGCCGCCGCCGTCCGCGAGGCCGAGGACGAGCTGGGCGGGGACGCCCGCCGCCTGCTGTACCTGTCCGTGCCGCCCTCGGCGATGGAGCCGATGATCGCGATGCTCGGGGAGACCGGCCTGGCCGAGCGCGCGCACCTGGTGCTGGAGAAGCCGTTCGGCTCCGACCTGCGGTCCGCCCGGTCCCTCAACGCGGCGGTGGGGGACGTGTTCGACGAGTCGGCGGTGTTCCGCATCGACCACTTCCTGGGCAAGGAGGCCGTGCAGAACATCCTCGCCCTGCGCTTCGCCAACGGGCTGCTGGAGCCGGCCTGGAACGCGCGCAGCATCGCCTCGGTGCAGATCGACGTGCCCGAGGAGATCGGCATCGAGGGCCGGGCGTCGTTCATGGAGGCCACGGGCACGTTCCGCGACATGATCTCCACGCACCTGTTCCAGCTGCTCGGCTTCGTCGCGCTGGAGCCGCCCGAGGAGCTGACGGCCGCCGCGCTGCACGCCCGCCGGGCCGAGGTGTTCGACGCCGTCGCCCCGCTCGACCCCGACCGCGTCGTGTTCGGGCAGTACGAGGGCTACCGCGACGAGGACGGCGTCGCCGACGACTCGACGGTGGAGACGTTCGTGGCCGTCGAGGCCCGGATCGAGAACGAGCGCTGGTCGGGCGTGCCGTTCCTGCTGCGCACGGGCAAGGCGATGGCCGCGACCCGCCGCACCATCACCCTGCGCTTCCGCGAGCCGCCGCTGGGGATGTTCGCCGGCGCGGCCGACGGCGCCCCCAACGAGCTCGTGCTGGAGCTGACCGACGAGCCGGAGATCGGCATCGACGTCCGCGCGAAGGTGCCCGGGCCGGAGCTGCGCCTCGGGCGCGCCCGCCTGGCGCTGTCCTTCGACGAGGCGTTCGCCGGCGACGAGCCGCTGGAGGCCTACGAGAAGCTGCTGCTCGACGCGATGGCGGGCGACCCCACGCTGTTCACCAGCACCGCCGAGGTGGAGCGGCTGTGGGAGCTGTGCGACCCCGTGCTGGCCGACCCGCCCCCGGCGCTGCCCTACCCGCGGGGCTCC
The DNA here is from genome assembly GCA_026393175.1 of Pseudonocardiales bacterium. Lineage (GTDB taxonomy): Bacteria > Actinomycetota > Actinomycetes > Mycobacteriales > Pseudonocardiaceae > Pseudonocardia. The sequence continues at coordinate 1,861 of JAPLAT010000257.1, read as the reverse complement.
TGGGGCCCGCGGGAGGCGACCGACCTGGCCGGGGACGGCGGCTGGCGGCTGTCCCGAGAGGACCGGGCCGGGTGACCGACCCGCTCCCGATCGCCGAGCACGGCCTGATCGGCGACCTGCGCTCCGCCGCGCTCGTCGGCACCGACGGCACCGTCGACTGGTTCTGCCCGCGCCGTTTCGACGCGCCCAGCGTGTTCGCGGCCCTGCTCGACACCGAGCGGGGCGGGCACTGGGCGATGGCCCCGACCTGCGCGGTCGCCTCGCGCAGCCAGTTCTACCACCCCGACTCGGCGATCCTCGTGACCCGTTTCCTCACCGAGCACGGCATCGTCGAGTGCCAGGACCTCATGCCGATCCTGCGCGCGGGCGACCCCGACCACCGCCAGCGGCTCGTCCGCCGGGTCGTCAACGTCCGCGGCACCGTCGGCATGCGCACGGAGATCGTGCCGCGCTTCGACTACGGCCGGGAGGAGGCGACGGCCGAGCGGGTACCGGGCGGGCTGTGGTTCACCGACGGCGACCTCGCGCTGGGGCTCGGCGCGTCGGTGGAGATGGCGGAGGACGGGACGGCGGAGTTCACCCTCGAGGAGGGGCAGAGCGCGCTGTTCGTCCTCGAGGTGCACGACGCCGACGCCGGGCGGCCCGCCGCGCTGCACCCGTCCGGGGTGGACGGGCTGTTCGACGCGACCGTCGCGTTCTGGCGGGACTGGCTGTCCTCGTCGACCTACACCGGCCGCTGGCGGGAGGTCGTGCAGCGCTCGGCGGTGGTGCTCAAGCTGCTCACCCACGAGCCGAGCGGCGCCGTCGTCGCCGCCCCGACGATGGCGCTGCCCGAGCAGGCAGGCGGGCAGCGCAACTGGGACTACCGCTACGTGTGGCTGCGCGACGCCGCCTTCTCCCTCTACGCGCTGCTGCGGCTGGGCTTCACCCGCGAGGCGGGGGCGTTCGTCGGCTGGCTGACCGACCGGTTCACCGAGCCGCGCGACGGCGAGCGCGGCCCGCTGCGCGTCATGTACACGATCGACGGCGACCCGCCGCCCGCCGAGACGCCGCTGCCGCACCTGGCCGGCTACCGCGGCTCGGCGCCGGTGCTGGTCGGCAACGGCGCGGGCGACCAGCTCCAGCTCGACGTCTACGGCGAGCTCATCGACTCGGTCTACCTGTTCGACAAGTACGGCAGCGGCATCTCCCACGCCGACTGGGAGAACCTGTGTGTGGTGATCGACTGGCTGCGGGAGCACTGGGACCAGCCCGACGAGGGCATCTGGGAGACCCGCGGCGGCCGCGGCGACCACGTGTTCTCCCGGCTGATGTGCTGGGTGGCGCTGGAACGGATGATCCGGATGGCGCGCCGCCGCGGCCTGCCCGGCGACCTGACCGGCTGGACCTCCACCCGCGACGCGATCTACCACCAGATCATGGACCGCGGCTGGGACGCCGGGCGCGGCGCGTTCGTCCAGCGCTACGGCAGCTCCACGCTCGACGCGTCGGTGCTGCTCATGCCGATGGTGAAGTTCACCGCGCCGACCGAGCCGCGGTTCCTGTCGACGCTCGACGCGATCACCCGCGACCTGGTCGTCGACACGCTGGTGTTCCGCTACGACGTCGAGGAGTCCCCCGACGGGCTCGACGGCGCCGAGGGCACGTTCTCGATGTGCTCGTTCTGGTACGTCGAGGCGCTGACCCGCGCCGGGCGGCTGCCCGAGGCCCGGATCGCGCTGGAGAAGATGTTCACCTACGCCAACCACCTCGGCCTCTACGCCGAGGAGATCGGGCTGACCGGCGACCAGCTGGGCAACTTCCCGCAGGCGTTCACCCACCTGTCGCTGATCAGCGCGGCGATCAACCTGGACCGGGCGCT
>JAPLAT010000276.1 GCA_026393175.1 Pseudonocardiales bacterium | reverse complement strand
GGGCAGGTCCGGCCTCGCCCCGCCGGTCACGAGATCGCCGCCCTCGTCGCGGCCGACCTGCACGTACCCCTCGATCCGGTCCCGGTGCGCGGCCGAGATCACCGGACCGAGAACGGTCGACTCGTCGGCAGGGTCGCCGATCCGCAGCCCACCGGCCGTCGCGACCACGGCGTCGAGCAGCTCGTCGTGCACCGCGCGGTGCACGAGCAGCCGCGAGCTGGCGGTGCACATCTCCCCGGCGTTGAGGAAGATACCCAGAAAGGCCGCAATGGCCGCGCCCGCGATGTCGGCGTCGTCGAACACGACCAGCGGCGACTTCCCGCCCAGCTCCAGGGTGCAGGTCTTGAGCTCCTCCCCCGCCGCGGCCGCCACCCTGCGCCCGACCGCGTCGGAGCCGGTGAACGACACGTGGCCGACACCGGGGTGTCGGACCAGTGCCTCGCCCGCCGCCGCCGCGGCGTCGGTCACCACGTTCACCAGCCCCGGCGGGATGCCGGCCTCCAGCGCCACCTGGGCGAGCGCCAGCGCGGACAGCGACGCGAGCGGCGACGGCTTGATCACGATGGCGTTGCCAGCGGCGAGTGCGGAGACCGCCTTGCCCGCCGCGCCGACGAGCGCGAAGTTCCACGGTGTGATGCCGGCCACGACGCCGATCGGCTCCCGCAGCACCATCGTCACGAACCGGCCGGAGACCGGGATCGTGCGGCCCTCGAGCTTGTCGGGCATGCCGGCGTAGTAGCGCATGTTCTCCATCAGCATCGACCCGTCCACCGCGCGGGCCGTCGCGATCGGCTTGCCGACATCGAGACTCTCGATCTTCGCCAGGTCCGCCACCCGTTCCTCGCACAGGTCGGCCCACCGTCGCAGCAGCCCGGCCCGCGTGGCGACCGACCGCCTCGCCCAGGCGCGCTGCGCCTCGCGCGCGACCCCGACGGCGTGGTCGACGTCCACCGCGCCGGCCGCGGGCAGCCGCGTGATCACCGACCCGTCCGCCGGGTTGTGCACCGCGAAGGTCTCGCCGCTGCGGGCGTCGAGCAGCTCCCCGCCCACGACCATCTTGTCGACGAGCAGCGCGGGTGTCGGGGCGGTGTCGGTCACCTGGGTCATCCGGGGCCTCCCTGGGCCAGATCGAGCACGGGGCGTTCGGCACTGCGGTTGGCCACGGCGTCGGCGAACGCCGCGTCGATGTCCTCGAGCGGGTAGCGGTGGCCGGAGCCGAGTCGGGTGATGACGGGGTCGGCCCGCAGGTCGCCGAGCATCCCGACGACGTCGCGCAGGATCGGCGGGTCGTAGAGCGCGACCCCGACCAGTGAGATGTTGCGCATCAGCAGGGCGAGCGCGGGCACCTGGAACACGTCGGACCCGCGGGTGATCTGGCCCATCTCGATGTAGCGGCCGCCGCGGGCGAGCATCCGGACCCCCTCGTCGACCACGCCCGGCACCCCGGCGACCTCCAGGACGACGTCGGCGCCCCCACCGGTGAGCTCGCGCACCCGGTCCACCCGGGCAACCGGGTCGTCGAACTCGGTGACGTCGACGGTGGCGTCGGCACCCAGCGCCGTGGCCGCCGCGAGCCGGTCGGCCATCGCGTCGACCGCGACGACCCGGCCCGCCCCCATCCGCTTCGCCGCGGCGACCGCGTAGAGGCCCAGCCCGCCGGCGCCCTGCACGACGACCCGCTCGCCCGGGCCGACCCCGCCGCGCACCAGCCCCATCCAGGACTGGGCGGCCGCACAGTTCGCGCTGATGCCGTGCTCGGGTGTCATCCCCTCGGGAATCTTGAGCACGTACTGGCCGCGGCGCAGGTGGTAGTAGTCGGCGAACCCGCCGACGAAGTGCGGCGGTCGCGACGGGGGGCGCAGCAGGCCGCCCATCACCTGCTCGCAGGCGTTCGCCCGGCGCTGCGTGCAGGCGTGACAGCGCCCGCACGGCCGGAAGTAGGCGAAGACGATCGGGTCCCCCTCGGCCAGCGGCTGCCCGGCGGAGTCGGTGGTGACCCCGGAGCCGAGCCGCTCCACATGGCCGACCGTCTCGTGACCGAGCAGCAGGCCGTTCGCCGCGAGGTCCTCCACGACCGGGTCCGCACCGCGCCAGTAGTGCACGTCCGAGCCGCAGATGCTCGTGTAGTCCAGCCGGGCGAGCACTTCGCCCGGCCCGGGGTCGAGCACCGGGTACTCGGCCAGCTCGAAGGGCTTCCCGGCGCCGAAGAAGATCGCAGCGCGCCCCGTTGCTCCCATGCGGTCCCTCTCGACACGGTTCTCCCGATCGGCCACGGTCGACGGTAGGTCGCGGTAGTGCCCGCCGGATGACGCGATACGGGACACCCGCGGTCCCCGTCGGGCCGGCCGGTGACCGGAACACCGCCCGGAGCGGATCCCGCCGTCAGCGGTCGTCAAGTCCGACGGCGACCGGACCGGATCGAGGAGTGCCTTCGCCGTTCCACCGTTGTACGCTAACGACCGTTAACATGCTGTCCGTTCGACGAGGAGCGCATATGGCACACCACCATCGGTACCTGTCGCACCCGGTCACCGGAAAGATCGCCACCTCATGACCGCGGCGATGCCCGCTCCGCTGGAGATCGCGGGTACCGGCCGGCTCGCCGGCAAGGTGGCCATCGTCACCGGAGCGGCCGGTGCGGGCATCGGCCAGGCCGTCGCCCGACGCTACGCGGCCGAGGGTGCCAGGGTGCACACCATCTCCGGCGGCATGTACTACAAGGCATGAGCACCTACGGCGTGTCGGTCCTCGGTGCCGACCTGAGAACGCTCGTCGACACGGCACAGGCGGCCGACCGCGCCGGCTTCGATGCGGCCTGGGCCTCGGAGTTCTACTCGCGCTCCGGGTCGATCTCGATGGCGGCCATGGCCGGCCGCACCCAGCGCTGCCGACTGGGGTCCTCGATCATGTACGGCATCGGGCGCAGCCCGCTCGTGCTGGCCACCGAAGCCCGCGACCTCGACGAGCTCTCCGGCGGCCGGGTCGTGCTGGGTCTCGGCAACGGCACGAAGCGGATGATGAGCGACTGGCACAGCGTCGCCGACACCTCCGCGCCCGCCCTGCGCATGGAGGAGCTCGTCGGGCTGATCCGCCGCATCTGGAACCTGCACGAGGGCCCGGTGCGGCACGAGGGCCGCTTCTACCACATGAACCTGGTACCGACCGGCGAGCTCGAACCTCCGCAGCGGACCGTCCCGATCGTCACGGCCGGGGTGCGTCCGCGGATGTGCGAGGTCGCGGGCCGGGTGGCCGACGGCCTCGCCGGGCACCCTTTGTTCACCACCACCTACGTGGAGGAGGTCGTCCGGCCGGCCATCGCGAAGGGGGCCGCGCATGCCGGGCGGGACCCGCGCGACGTCGAGCTGATCTCGATGGTGATCTGCGCGATCCACGACGATCCCGAGGTCGCGCGCCGCGAGGCCGCCCAGCAGATCGCCTTCTACTCCTCGGTCAAGTCCTACGACACGGTGCTCGACGTCAACGGCTTCACCGCCCAGGGCGAGGCCATCCGGGAGGCGTTCGGGCGCCGCGACCTGCCCGCGATGTTCGCCGCCGTCACCGACGACATGATCGACACGATGGCCGTGGCCGGCACCGCGGAGCAGGTGCGCGCCGGGCTGAAGCGCTACGAGGGGGTACTCGACCACATCATGCTGTACTCACCGTCCATCGGGCTCGCCCCGCAACGCGTCCAGGAGAACCTCGACAGCTTGATCCGCGAGTGCGCGCCCACCGCAGGAGGCGACGGAAATGGCTGAGGACTCACTCACCGGCCGGGACCTGGGGACCATGACGTTCCCGGTGGACCGGTCCAAGGTCCGCGAGTTCGCCCGTGCGCTGGGCGATCCCGACCCGGTCTACACCGACGTCGACGCGGCACGCGCCGCGGGTTTCAGCGACATCCCGGTGCCGCCGACGTTCGTCGTGTCCTCGGCGCACTGGCGCGAGGAGGACAACATGGTCGCCACCCTCGGGCTGGACCTGCGCCGCGTGCTGCACGGCGAGTGCGGCTGGGAGTACCACGGCCCGGTGGTGGTGGGCGACGAGCTCACGGCCTCGCGTCGGGTGTCCGGCGTCTCCACGCGCGAGGGCAGGCGCGGCGGGACGATGACCATGGTCTCGATCGAGACCGACTTCACCAACCAGCGCGGCGAGCTCGTCGTCCGCCAGACCGACGTGCTCGTCGAGACCGGAGGCTGACCCGGTGAGCAGCACCACCCGGGCGGCGACCCCCACCTCACCCGTCGCCCTCGCCGTCGGCGACGAGATGCCGGCCTCGGAGTTCGGGCCGCTGACCCGCTCGCACATCGTCCGGTACGCCGGCGCGGGCGGGGACTTCAACCCGATCCACCACGACGAGGAGTTCGCGCGCTCGGCCGGGATGCCCGGGGTGTTCGGCATGGGCCTGCTGCACGGCGGCCTGCTCGGGCAGCGGCTGGCGGCCTGGGTGGGCCTGGCCGCCCTCCGGGCCTACCGGATCCGCTTCACCGGCCAGGTCTGGCCCGGCGACGTGCTGGGCTTCACCGGCACCGTCACCGACATCCGCGAGCAGGACGGCGAACGGCTCGCCGACCTCGCGCTGGTCGTGACCCGCCAGAACGGCGACCCGGCGATCAGGGCGACCGCCGTCGCACGGATCGCCTAGTGCGCGGCGCCCGACCAGCGGACCGGCCCGGTTCTCCGGCCGGACCACACCACCGACGGAAAGGACGACCGTGAGCACTGCGACCACCGACGTCACCGGTCTCGGGATGGCCTTCGGGACGCTCGAGGAGGGCCGGGCCTGGGCCGGTCGCACCTCCGAGCCCAAGCAGGCCTGGTTCCCGATCGACCGGTCGATGGTCCTGTACTACTGCTCGCTGGTGGAGGACGCGAACCCGCGGTACTGGGAGGGCGACGAGTGCCCTCCCGGCCTGCTGATGACCCTGGGCTTCAACCCGCAGTGGACCCCCGAGCACCTGCACCGCGACGACTCGCTGTTCGCGCTCAGCGTGCCCCTGCCGGGACACCACATCATCAACGCCTCCACCACCACCGAGCTGGAGCGCCGGCCCCGGGTCGGCGACCACGTGTCGATCGTCGAGGAGATCGTCTCGGTGTCGCCGGAGAAGACGACCCGGATCGGCACCGGGGTGTTCATCACCTCGCTGACCACCTACAGCGACCAGCACGGCGAGGTCATCGCGCGCAACACGAACGTGCTGTTCCGCTACGACATCGCCGAGCCCGCAGCCGGGACCGAGGAGCAGGCATGACCACCACCACCGCCGCGGGACTGCGGTTCGACGACGTCGCGGTCGGCGACGAGATCACCCCGGTCTCGATCCCGGTCACCTACAAGCGGATCTGCATGAACGCCGCCGCCACGTGGGACTGGTTCCCCGGCCACCACGATCCCGAGTA
>JAPLAT010000253.1 GCA_026393175.1 Pseudonocardiales bacterium | reverse complement strand
CAGAGCGTCGATGCTCAGCAATCCCGCCAGCGTTTTGGCCTCCCAGATGCCCATGCCGTTGGCCATGTCGGCGGCGATGCGGACCGGACTCCGGGTGTGGTTGAACTTGGCGACATGGGCCGTGTACGCGGGAAGAATGTCATGGGGGGTAATGATCCCGGCGCGTCGCGCGCGGGGCGGCCCGGCCCGCCGCGCCCGTCCGGCTGGGCCGCCTGCGCCCGGTGTGGACGGCGGGCGCGGTGCTCGTCGTCGCCGTCTCGCTCGGGGTGCCCGCCTACAGCCTCACGCACTGGATGCTCGTGGGCACCTCGTTCGGCATCGACGTCGCCGACCTGGGCGCGGCCGGCCTGGTGACGCTCGAGGTCGCGGGCCTGGGCGCGCTGGCGACGACGCTGCTGGCGCTGCCGGTGGGGGTGCTCGCCGCCCGCCACCGCAGCCGCGCCACGGCCGCGCTGGAGGCCTCGACCTACGTCGCGCACGCCCTGCCCGGCATCACCGTCGGGCTCGCGCTGGTCTTCCTCGGCATCCGCGTGCTGCCCGGGGTGTACCAGGAGACGCCGCTGCTCGTGCTCGGCTACGCGGTGCTGTTCCTGCCGCTGGCCGTCGGGTCGGTGCGCACGGCCGTCGCCGCCGTGCCGCCGGTGCTGGAGGAGGTCGGGCGCTCGCTGGGCCACGGCCGCGCCGCCGTCCTGGCCAGGGTGACGCTGCCGCTGGCCGCGCCGGGCGTCGCGGCGGGGGCGGCGCTGGTGTTCCTCACCGCGGCCAAGGAGCTGCCCGCGACGCTGCTGCTGCGGCCGACGGGCGCCGACACCCTCGCCGTGCGGCTGTGGAGCCACACCGGCGCCGGCCAGTACGCCGCGGCCGCGCCCTATGCGATCCTGCTCGTCGTGCTCGCCGCCGTGCCCGTCCTGCTGCTCGACCGCGCGGCGCGACGGTGACGCCGGCGCTGACCGTCCGGGGCGTGCACGCCTCCCACCCGGGCGTCCCCGTCCTGCACGGCGTCGACCTGGAGGTCCAGGCCGGCGCGATCGTCGCCGTGCTCGGTGGCTCCGGCTGCGGCAAGACCACGCTGCTGCGCGCGATCGCCGGGTTCCACCCGGTCGACGCGGGCAGCGTGCACCTCGCGGGGCGGCTCGTCGCCGGGGACGGCGTCGACGTGCCGCCGGAACGGCGCGGGGTCGGGCTGGTGCCGCAGGACGGCGCGCTGTTCGGGCACCTGACGGTGGCCGGCAACGTCGCGTTCGGGCTGCCGCGCGGCCCGCGGCGCCACGACCGCGTGGCCGAGGTGCTGGAGCTGGTCGGGCTGGCGGGGTACGCGACGCGGCGCCCCGACGAGCTCTCCGGCGGCCAGCAGCAGCGGGTGGCGCTGGCCCGCGCGCTCGCCCCCGGCCCGGCGCTGGTGCTGCTCGACGAGCCGTTCACCGCCCTGGACGCCGGGCTGCGCGTCGAGGTCCGGGAGCAGGTCTGCGCCGCGCTGCGGGCCGTCGACGCCTCGGCGGTGCTCGTCACCCACGACCAGCAGGAGGCGCTCGGCGCGGCCGACCTCGTCGCCGTGCTGTCGCAGGGCCGGGTCGTGCAGGCCGGGCCGCCGCGCGAGCTGTACGGCGCCCCGGTCGACGCCGACGTGGGCGCGTTCGTCGGCGAGGCGGTGCTGCTGCCCGCCGTCGTCGTCGCCGGGATGGCCGACACCGCGGTCGGCGCGCTGCCCGTGGCCGGCCCGGACGGTCCCGGGCGGGTGCTGCTGCGCCCCGAGCAGCTGCGGCTGAGCGCGGGCGGGCCCGCCGTCGTGCGCGAGGTCGTGTTCCACGGCCACGACAGCACCGTGCTCGTCGAGCTGCACGGCACCGTGCTGCGCTGCCGCACCGCCGGCCCCGGCGCGCCCGTGGTGGGTGACCGGGTCGGCGTCGGCGTGGAGGGCCCGGCCCGGTTCTACCCGTCCTGACGCCCGCCCGGCAGCAGCAGGATCTTGCCGGTCGTGCGGCGGCCCTGCAGCTCCTCGTGCGCGGTGCGGGCGGCGTCCAGCGGGAACCGGTGACCGATGCGGACGTCGAGCGTGCCGTCGGCGACCGCGCCGTACACGGCTGCCGCGCGGGCCCGCAGCTCCTCGGGCGTGGCGACGTAGTCGAACAGCTTGGGCCGGGTGAGGAACAGCGACCCGGCCTGGTTGAGCCGCTGCGGGTCGACCGGGGGCACCGGGCCGCTGGCCGCCCCGTAGAGCACCACGATGCCGCGCCGGCGCACCGACGCGAGGCTGCCGTCGAACGTCGTCGCGCCGACGCTGTCGTAGGCCGCGGCCACGCCCTCACCACCGGTCAGCTCGCGCACCGCCTCCGGGACGTCGGCGTAGCGCAGCACCTCCGCCGCCCCCGCCGCCCGGGCGAGCGCCTCCTTCTCCGGCGTCGACGTCGTGGCGATGACGCGCGCGCCCCGGGCCGTCGCGAGCTGCACGAGCAGGAGCCCGACCCCGCCCGCGGCCGCGTGCACGAGCACCGTCTCGCCCTCGGACACGGGGTGGCAGTCGGTGACCAGGAAGTGCGCGGTCATGCCCTGCAGCAGCGCGCCGACGGCCGTCTCGTCGTCGACGGCGTCGGGCACGGGCACCAGGTGGTCGGCCGGGGCCACGACCAGCTCCGCGTAGCTGCCCAGCACCTCGCACCAGGCCACGCGGTCGCCCACGGCGAGGGTGGTGACCCCCTCGCCCAGCTCCCGCACCCGGCCCACCCCCTCCAGGCCCGGGGTGTAGGGCAGGGTCATCGGGTAGATGCCCTCGCGCTGGTAGGTGTCGATGTAGTTGACGCCGGCGGCCGCGACCTCGACGAGCACCTCACCGGGCCCGGGCGTCGGGTCGGGGAGCTCGGTGGAGGTCAGGACGTCGGGGCCGCCTGACTCGGTGATCCGGATCGCACGCACGGCCCCGATCCTGTCAGCCCCGGGGTCCCGGCGGGCGGCGAGGGGCCGGGCCCCGGCGCGCTCCGTCAGGCCGCGACGGTCTGTGCGGGGCTCCCCGCCGGGACCGGGGCGCTCCGCTCGGCGGTGGCGAACCACAGCGCGCCCGCGGCGGCGGTGACCAGGCCGGCGCCCAGCACGTGCAGCACCACCAGCGCCTCGGGCACGGCCAGCACGTACTGCACCCCGCCCAGCGCGCCCTGGGCCACCACCACCGCCACGAGCACCCGGAACCGGCGCTCGACCCGGGCCGGGGCCCCCACGGCGCGCAGCGCGAACCCGAGCCCGACGAGCAGCCCGAGGTAGCCGAACAGCAGTTCGGCGTGCAGCTGCGCCATCGCCTCGACGCCGACGCCCAGCCGCTCGGTCTCCGGGTCGCCCGCGTGCGGCCCGGCCGCCGTCACGAGCGTGCCCGCGACCAGCAGTGCGGCCAGCACGGCGGCGCTCGTCGCGACCAGCCCGCGGATCGGCCCGGGCACCAGCGGCCGGCCGGGCACGTCCGCCTCGCCGGTGGCCTGCACCAGCCCGGCGGCCAGCCAGACCAGCACGGCCGAGACCATGAAGTGCAGCGACACCCCGCCCCAGGCCAGCTGGGTGAGCACCACGAACCCGCCCACCAGCGCCTGCGCCACGATCCCGGCCGGCATGAGCGCGGCGAGCACGGTCAGCCGCCGCCGGCGCGGGCGCTGCCCCAGCGCGGCCAGCAGCAGCAGGCCCGCGATCGCGACCAGCACGAACGTCAGCAACCGGTTGCCGAACTCCACCCACTGGTGCAGCGGGGCGATGTCGGCGTGCGAGACGGGGATCATGCTGCCCGGGAAGCACTCCGGGAACGTCGGGCAGCCCAGCCCGGAACCGGTGACGCGGACCGTCGCCCCGGTGACCATGATCCCCACCTGGGCGACCAGGTTGGCCACGGCGAGCCGCCGCAGGACGGTGGGGGAGACGTCGGGGAGCCGGTCGAGCAGAGCCACCCCCCGATGGTAGGCCGGGCCCGGGCCGGGGGAGCGGCCCGGGCTCAGCGCAGGCGGACCAGCCGGGTGGCGGCGAGGCCCGCGACGGCGGCCCAGGCGAGCAGGACCAGCACCGGGACGAGGGCGGGCGGGGCGCCGGTGGTGAGCGTCGCGCGCAGGCCCTCGGCCAGGGCCCCGCTCGGCAGGACGGCCGCCACGGCGGCGAGGGGGCCGGGCAGCTGGGCGACCGGGATCACGATGCCCCCGGCCAGGAGCAGGACGAACCACACCACGTTGGCGACGGCGAGCGTCACCTCCGCGCGCAGGGTGCCGCCGAGCAGCAGCCCGAGCGCGCCGAACGCGGCGGTACCGAGCAGCACCAGCAGCAGTGCCCAGCCGACGCCCGCGGCCGCGGGCCGCCAGCCCAGGGTGGCGGCGAGCGCGCCGAGCACCACCACCTGCACGGCGACGACGCCCAGCACGGCGACGAGCCGCCCCGCGACGAGCAGCCAGCGCGGCAGGGCGGTCGCGGCCAGCCGCCGGACGACGCCGTAGCGGCGGTCGAACCCGAACGCGATGGCCTGCCCGGTGAAGGCGGTGGACATCACGGCCAGGGCCAGCACCCCGGGGGCGACGGCGGCCACCCGGGGCGCGGGCAGCGGCACGAGGTCCAGCAGCGTGAGCCCGACCAGCAGGACGACCGGGATGAGCAGCGTGAGCAGCACCTGCTCGCCGTTGCGCAGCGCGAGCCGCAGCTCGGTGCCGGCCTGGGCGGCGAGCATCCGCCCGGGACGGCCCGGGCCGGGATCGGGGGTGAAGGTGCCGGGCACGAACGCCGCGCCCGCGGAACCCGGGAGGGACGTCATGCCCGCAGCTCCCGTCCGGTCAGCTCGAGGAACACGTCCTCCAGGCTGCGCCGCGCGACCTGCACGTCGTCGGCGAGGGCGCCCTGCGCGGCGCACCACGCGGTGATGGTGGACAGCACGGCGGGGTCGATGCGGCCCTGCACGAGGTAGCGCCCGGCGATCGGCTCGGCCGCGCCGTAGCCCTCGGGCAGGGCGGTGCGCAGGCCGGAGAGGTCCATGCCCGGGCGGGCGCGGAAGCGCAGCTCCTGCTGCTCGCCCGCGGTGAGCGCGCTCGGGGAGCCGTGCGCCACGACGCGGCCGTGGTCGACGATGACGACGTCGTCGGCCAGCGCCTCCGCCTCCTCCATGAGGTGCGTGGTGAGCAGCACGGCCACGCCGTCGCGGCGCAGCGCGGCGACGAGGTCCCAGACGAGCCGGCGGCCCTGCGGGTCCATCCCGGCGGTGGGCTCGTCGAGGAACACCAGCTCGGGGCGCCCGACGACGGCGCAGGCCAGCGCCAGGCGCTGCTGCTGCCCGCCGGAGAGCCGCTTGAAGGGGGTGCGGCCGAACGAGTCGAGGCCGAGCACACCGGAGAGCCAGCCGACGTCGAGCGGGTGGGCCGCGCACGCGGCGACGACGCGCAGCATCTCCGCCGCGTGCACGCCGGGGTAGGCGCCCCCGCCCTGCGGCATGACGCCGATCCGGGCGCGCAGGGCGTCCGGCGCGCCCGCGGGGTCGACGCCGAGCACCCGGACCTCGCCGGCGTCGGCGCGCAGGAACCCCTCGCACACCTCGACGGTGGTGGTCTTGCCCGCGCCGTTCGGCCCGAGCAGGGCGAGCACGGAACCGGCGGGCAGCTCCAGGTCGAGCCCGTCCACGGCGGTGGTGCGGCCGTACCGCTTCACCAGTCCCCGCACCGACACCGCGTCCACGGGAGGAGATCCTACGGAGCCACCCGGCCGGGCCAGGCGTCCACGTCCACCCCGGTGCGTCCGGCCAGGCTGCGGCGCACGGCGAGGAGCACGAGCAGCAGCACCAGCAGCCCCGCGATGATCGACATGGGCAGCTGGTAGGCGCGGAAGTTGAAGTCCGCGCCGGTGGGCGGCACGACGATGGCGAGGATCCCGGAGATGGCGAGCACCGCCCGGCGGGCCCGCGGCATGGCCCGCGTCGCGGCCAGCGGGATGACCGCCCACAGCAGGTACCAGGGGTGCACGATCGGGCTGAGCAGCACGACCGCGCCCATGCCCGCGGCCATGCCGGTGATCGCGTCGACCCGGCCGCGCAGCACGGCCAGCATCAGCGCCCCGGCGACGAGGGCGGCCACCACCAGCCCGGCCGTGCGGGTGATGCCGAGCACGGCGTCGGTGTGGTCGCCCAGCCCGCCGAGGATGCCGAACTGGCCCCCGAGCAGGCCGAGGTCGGTGGAGATCGAGAGCCAGCTGCGGATCAGGCTGGGCGCGTCGAGCGCGCTCAGCCAGGCCAGCCCCAGCCCGGTGCCGACGCCGAAGGCCGCGTAGATCGCCGCCGCGACGGCCGTGCACACCGTGGTGGCGATCGCGACGTCGCGCACCCGCCCGCCGCGCCGGCGTGCCCACTCGATGCCGAGGAAGCCCAGGGCCAGCAGCGCGGGCAGCTTGACGGCGGAGGCGAGCGTGAGCAGCACGGCCCCGCCGAGGAACCGGTGGTCCCACCACCGGTCGCCCGCGCGCAGGCCGAGCTCGAACCCGACGAGCATCAGCCCGACCATCAGCGACTCATTGTGCATGCCGCTGACCAGGTGGAACAGCACGAGCGGGTTGGCCACGCCGAGCCACATGGCCAGCCCGACGTCCAGGCCGCAGCGCCGGGCCAGGTGGGGCAGCACCCAGACGATCATCGCGACGCCGACGAGCGCCAGCGCCCGGTGCGCGAACACGCCGGCGACGATGTCGTTGCCGGTCAGCGCCGTGATGCCGCGCCCGAGTACGAGGAAGAACGGGCCGTAGGGCGCCCCGGTGTCGCGCCAGATCGTGGGGATGGACCGGACCAGCGGGTCGTCCACCCCGAACGCCTGCGCCGGGCCGAGCGTGTAGGGGTCGAGCCCGCGGGCGAGCGTGGCGCTCTGCGCGAGGTAGCTGTAGACGTCGCGGGAGAACAGCGGCGGGGCGACGGCGAGCGGCAGGGCCCACAGCACGGCCGTGCGGAAGAGCCTGCCGGGGTCCGGCGCCGGGGCGACGGCGCCCTTGCTGCGCAGCATCTTGCCGATCCACAGCCACGCCAGCACGACCATGCCGATGCCCGCG
>JAPLAT010000363.1 GCA_026393175.1 Pseudonocardiales bacterium | reverse complement strand
GCCGAGCTCAAGGCGATGGTCGGGGGCGGGCACGTCGGCCTGCGGTTCGCCGACGCCGGCCGGCTCGACGCCGCGGCCCGCGCCTTCGCCGGGGCGACCCGCGACGACGACGCCCTGACCCTGCAGGTCCCCGGCGACGGCGGCGTCCGCGCGCTCCGCGCCGTGCTCGACCGGCTCGACGCCGCCGCGGTGGAGGCCGAGGCCCTGACCGTGCGCACCCCCGACCTCGACGACGTGTTCCTGTCCCTCACCGGCCGCCCGCCCGCCGACGGCGCGACCCCGCCCCGGAAGGAGCCGGTCTCGTGACCGAGCTTGCGAGGTCAGCATCCAGCACAGCACCGCAGGGCACGGCCCCGACGAGCGACACGAGGAGGGGTCGTGACCACGCTCGCCCTCGCCGCCCGCGACTCCCGCACGATGCTGCGCCGCAGCGTCCGCCGGATGGTCCGCTACCCGTCGCTGACGCCCATGCTCGTCGGCATCCCGGTGGTCCTCCTGCTGCCCGGCGCCGGCCGGACCGCCTACGCCGACTACCTCCTGCCGGGCCTGCTGCTGATGACCGTGGCCGGTGCCGTGCAGGGCACGGCCATCGCGGTCGCGATGGACATGACCGAGGGCATCGTCGCCCGCTTCCGCACGATGGCGATCTCGCGGGCGGCGGTGCTCACCGGCCACGTCGCGGGCAGCGTCGTCCAGACCGCCGTCGGGATCGTGCTGGTGCTGGGGCTGGCCCTGCTGGTCGGCGCCCGGCCGACGGCGGGACCGGTGCAGTGGCTGGGGGCCGCGGGCCTCCTGCTGCTGGCGAGCGTGGCGCTGATCTGGCTCGCGGTCGCGCTGGGGCTGCAGGCGCGCAGCGTGGAGACGGCCAGCAACACGCCGATGGTCCTGGTGCTGCTGCCCTTCCTCGGCAGCGGGTTCGTGCCGACGGACTCGATGCCCGCGGGCCTGCGCCTCTTCGCCGAGTACCAGCCGTTCACCCCGATCATCGAGACGCTGCGCGGCCTGCTGTTCGGCACGCCGGTCGGGGCGAGCGGGGTCCTGGCGGTCGCCTGGTGCGTCGTGATCACCGCGGCGGGCCACCTGTGGTCGCGGCGGCTCTACGAGCGGGCCTCGGTCCGGCCGCGGGAGCGGTGAGGGCTCACCACAGCTGGGGGCGGGTGGTGGGCGGGCCCGGCGGCCGGTCCGGCAGCGGGGCGGGCGCCGGGCGCTCCACCGTGGCCGGGCCGAGCAGGGCGCGCAGGTCCGCCGCGGCCGCGCGGGGCCGGGCGAGGTCGACCGCGACCACCGACGCGAGCCGGCGCAGCGCGGCGAGCAGCGCCGCGTCGCGCAGGTCGTGCGCCCGGTCGACCGTCCCGCAGACGATGACGTCGGGCCGCAGCGCCGCCACGGCGTCCGGGTCCGGCGCGCCGGGCTCCCCCACCGGCTCGACGCCCTCCAGGACCCCGGCGCACCCCACGAGCGGGGCGCCGAGGTCGAGCAGCAGCACGCCGACCTCGTGGTGGGTGGCGACGACGCGGCGCACCGCCCGCGGCAGCGGCACGGGCGTGCCCGTCGCGTCGACGAACGCCCGCCGCGGCACGGTCGGGCCGATCAGGCCGGTGAGCGCGGCGGTCCGGGCCGGCTGCTGGCGCGGGCTCGGCCCGGCTCCTCCCCGGGGGGTCACGAGCGTCCCGGGCCGCGCCCCGACCAGGTCCACGCGTAGCCGGGGTCCTCGCTCGCGACGCCGCCCTCGCCGAGCTCCAGCGGCCGGAACGTGTCGACCATGACGGCGAGCTCGTCGAAGAACTCCGCACCGATCGAGCGCTCCACCGCCCCGGGCTGCGGGCCGTGCGCGTGGCCGCCGGGGTGCAGGCTGATCGAGCCCTGCCCGATCCCGGAGCCCTTGCGCGCCTCGTAGTCCCCGCCGCAGTAGAACATCACCTCGTCGCTGTCGACGTTGGAGTGGTAGTAGGGCACCGGGATCGACAGCGGGTGGTGTGCACCCGGCCGGTGATCGGCTCGAAGTCGGCGATGTCGAACGTGTAGGGGTAGAGGCAGCCGTCCCAGCCGACGACGTCGAACGGGTGGGTCGGGTAGACGTAGCGGGTGCCGGTGATGCCGCGCGAGCCGCGGTGCTTCACCAGCACCTCGACGTCCTCGCCGTCGACCAGCAGCGGTCCGTCCGGGCCGTGCAGATCGCGCTCGCAGTACGGGGCGTGCTCCAGCAGCTGGCCGTAGCGCGAGAGGTAGCGCCTGGGCGGCGCGACGTGCGAGTTGGCCTCGATGGCGTAGAGCCGCAGCGGCTCGGACCCGGTGGGCACCCAGCGGTGCGTCGTCGCCCGCGGCAGGACGACGTAGTGGCCCTGCTCGGCGGTGAGCGTGCCGAACACCGTCTCCACCGTCGCCGACCCGGACTCGACGTAGACGCACTCGTCGCCCACGGCGTTGCGGTAGAGCGGCGAGGTCTCCCCGGCCACGACGTAGGAGATCCGCACGTCGGCGTTGCCGAGCACGAGCCGCCGGCCGGTGACGGCGTCGGTCGCCTTCCACTCGTCGTCGAACAGGTCGTGCAGCTTCAGGTGCCGGGGGGTGAGCGGCGCGTTCGGCGTGGTGGTGAGGTCGCCGGGGTCCCAGACCTGCGCGTCGACGATCGCCGAGGGCACCCCGCGGTGGTAGAGCAGCGAGGAGTCCGAGGAGAAGCCCTCCTCGCCCATCAGCTCCTCGTAGTAGAGGCTCCCGTCGGGCGCGCGGTGCTGGGTGTGCCGCTTGCGGGGGACCTCACCGGACCGCCGGTAGTGGGCCATCGTGGCTCTCCTTCCTCGGGTGCGCCACGGCGCGCAGCAGCGCGGCACGGACGTCGGGGGGCGACGGGTGGTGCAGGACGGCGGCGACGTGCGCGTCGGGCCGGACGACCCACACCTCGCCGTCGCGGGCGGCCAGGTCGGGGGGCGCCGGGAGCACCCGGACCGGGCCGGGGCCGTCGGGGACCGGCACCTCCGCCCCGGGGCCGGTGAGCAGCAGGAACCCGTCGCGGGCCAGGGCGCGCACGCGGGTGCCGTCGGCGAGCGGGACGTCGGGCAGCAGCACCCCGGGCCCGGGCGGGGGCACCTGGCCGCGCGGCGGGCGCCCGGCGAAGGGGCGCTCGGGGTCGGGCGTCGTCAGCGGGGAGTCGACGTACCAGAACGGCTCGGACAGCCGTCCCGAGTCGACGCGCGCCCGGGCGGCCGGGTCGTGCGCCGCGGCCGCGAGCGTCTCGGCGCGGTACCGGGCGCGCTCGGCGTCGGGCGGCACGAGGAAGTCCATCGTCGCCCCGGTGACGGCCACGTTCTCCACGGCCGCGGCGTGCCGCTCGGCGTGGTAGCTCTCCAGCAGCTCCTCCGGCGCCCAGCCGCGGCCCACGTACGCGATCTTCCAGGCCGCGTTCTCCGCGTCGGCGACCCCGGAGTTGAGCCCGCGCGCCCCGAACGGCGAGACGAGGTGCGCGGCGTCCCCGGCCAGCAGCACCCGCCCGCACCGCATCCGGTCGGCGACCCGGGACTGGAAGCGGTACACCGACCGCCACACGACCTCGTAAGGCACGTCGCCGAGGATCCGCCGGATCCGGGCGTCCAGCGCGCCGCTCGCCGTCTCGGCGTCGAGGTCGAAGCCGGCGGGGACCTGCCAGTCGATCCGGAACACCGAGTCCGGGCACGGGTGGATGAGCACCTGCCGGCCCGGGTTCCAGGCCGGGTCGAAGTAGAACCGGCGCTCGGTGGCCCAGCCGGGCAGGTCGGCGCGGATGTCGCAGATGAGGAAGCGGTCGTCGAAGGAACGGCCCTCGAACGCGACGCCCAGCGTCTCGCGGACCGCCGTGCAACGCGCCCCGCCGCACACCACGAGGTACGCGCCGCAAATCTCGGCGCCCCCCGTGCACCGGACGGTGACACCGTCGCCGTCCTGGGCGATCCCGACGACCTCCTGCCCCCAGCGCAGGTCCACGAGCGGCTCGGCGGCGATCCGCTCGTCGAGGATCTGCTCGGTGCGCGTCTGGGAGAGGTTGACGAACGGGGGGAAGGCCGGGCGGCCCGGCTCGGCGAGGTCGTAGGCGAACAGCTCGGCGTCGCGGTGGAACGTGCGCGCCGTCGTCCAGGTGAGTCCCTCGGCCGCGATCCGCGCCCCGGCCCCCACGGACTCCCAGACGTCGAGGACGTCGCGCTGCTGGCAGATGGCCTTGGACCCGACGGCGTCGCGCCGGGGCCTGCGGTCGAGCACCACGGTCGGCACGCCGCGACGGGCGAGCAGCAGGGCGGTGGTCTGCCCGACCGGGCCGGCGCCGAGGACGACGACGGGCGCGGTGGGCCACGGCGAGTGCATCGTCAGCCCTGCAGCTGGGCCCAGACCTGGCGGTCCCGCTCCGCGGTCCAGATCACCGGCCGCTCGGCGCCGGACAGCTCGTCCCACAGGCGGGAGACGTCGAACGGCAGGCAGTGCTCGAAGATCGGCCACTGCCCGTAGTCGTCGACGAGCGCGGCGTGCGTGGCCTCGAAGGCCTCCTTGAGCGTGCCGCCGCGCTCCTGCACCGCGCCGACCTCGCGCAGCATCACCTGCAGGAACCCGCGGGTCTGCGCGATCGCGGCGTCGACGGCGGCGCGCCCGTGGGTGACCGCGCCGCGGCCGCCGACCAGCGACTCCGCGCCCAGCGCGGCGATCCGGTCGAGCGTGCCGCCCGCCCAGTCCCGGTGGAACGCGTCGCCGGTGTAGAGCGCCGCCTCGGCCTCGACGAGGTCGCCGGCGAACAGGATCCGCTGCCGGGGCAGCCACGCGGTGATGTCGCCCTCGGTGTGCCCGCGGCCGTGGTACTGCAGTACCAGGTCGCCGCGGTCGCCGCCGAGGTCGATCGTCAGGCGGTCGGCGAAGGTGAGCGTCGGCCAGGTCAGGCCGGGCACGGAGTCGGCCTGCTCGGCCAGCCGCGGCATCCGCGCGAACTCGCTCGCCCAGTCCTCCTCGCCGCGCTCGGTCACCAGCGCCCGGGTGAGCTCGTGGGCGACGATCGTCCCGGCGTCGAACGCGCTCGCCCCGAGCACGCGGACGGCGTGGTAGTGGCTGAGCACGAGGTAGCGCACCGGCTTGTCGGTGTGCTCGCGCAGCCGGGCGAGCCACCGCGCGGCGGCGACCGGCGTGGCCATCGCCTCGATGCAGACGACGAAGTCCTCGCCCTCGACCGCGCCGACGTTCGGGTCGCCCTCGGCGGTCAGGGCGTACACCCCGTCCGCGAGCACCTCGAGCGTCTGCTCCTTCGTCGCCAGGTCGGCGGACGAGGCGAACGGCTTCGCTGCCATGGCGCGCTCCCGAGATCGTCAAAGGTTTTACTAACCGGGATCGTACCGACCGGGACGGCCCGGCACCACCCGTCAGGCCCGGTGCGCGACCCAGTCCCGCTCCTGCGCCGACGTCGCCAGCTTGCGGAGCAGGCCGGTCAGCGTCGCGAGCTCGTCCGCGGTGAGCAGGCCCGCCCACTGGGTCTCGCGGGCGTTGTGCGCGCGGAACGCCTCCTCCAGCGCCGCGGTGCCCCGCGCGGTCAGGGCGAGCACCGCACCGCGGCGGTCCCGGTCGTTCGGGGTGCGGGAGAGCAGACCGGACGCGCTCAGGGTCTTGGTCAGGCTGGAGACCGCGGCGCGGCTCATCCCGGCCAGCTCGGCGGCCCGGCCCGGCTCGGCCGGGCCGGACACCCACAGCGTGAACAGCAGCCGGAACGCCGACCAGCTCCACCCGGCCGGCCGGTGCACGCGCGACTCCAGGTCGTAGACGACCGTGCTCGCCACCCGGTGCAGCAGCAGCACCATCGCCATCGCGTCGCGGTCCACCTCGGGCAGCCGCCGCGCCGTGGTGCCCACGGCGACGTCGGCGAAGGACAGGAAGCCGGCCTGCTCGGGATCGGGCGCCATGCCCGCATCCTCGCGCCCCCGGGCGCCTCAGTGCTTGCGCACCACGCGCTCGGGCTCCCCCGCGCGCCAGATCGTCACGTCCAGGTGCCCGTCGACGATCTCCACCGACGACGCCCCCTCCAGGTCCGCCGCGAGGAACCGGTCGAAGGTCTGCCCCCGCAGGTCGAACCCGGTCTCGGCGTAGAGGTCCTCGGCGAAGCGCTGGTGCAGCGCCGGGTCGCGCACGTCGCGCACCCGCCCCCACACCTTCGCGTCCCCGTCGCCGACGTGGGTGTCGACGGTGGCGGTGTGCAGCGTGAACCGCGGGTCGCGGGCGAGGTCGCGGAACTTCGTGGTGCCGGGCATCCCCACCACCCACAGCTCGCCCTCGAACACCCGCGGCTCGACGGGGCTGATCCGCGGGTAGCCGTCGGAGCGCAGGGTGCCGAGCAGGCAGAGGTTGCCCGTGGCGCGGTGGCGCCGGGCGAAGATCGCGCCGATCCGCGGCGCGGCGGCCGTGAACCCGTCCCAGGTCGTCATGGGCCCCGACGCTAGGCCGGGTCCCTGCCACCTCCTGTCAGGGAACGCCGGCGACGTCCGGTCGCGGCCGGCGGCACCGACGTCCCGGACGACCCGCCCCGTCCGTCCGAGGAGGATCCGTGACCATCACGACCCGCACCGTCCCCACCCGGGTGCTGCTCACCGGCGGCGCCGTCGCCGGCCCGCTGTTCGTCGCCGTCGTCGCCGCGCAGGTCCTCACCCGCGAGGGCTTCGACCTCTCCCGGCACGCCCTGAGCTGGCTCGCCCTCGGGGAGGCGGGCGCGATCCAGATCGCGGCGTTCGTCGTCACGGGGGTGCTGGTGCTCGGGCTCGCCGCCGGCGCGCGCCGCGTGCTGCACCCCGGTCCGGCCGGGACCTGGGGCCCGGTCCTGCTCGGCACCTACGGCGCCGGCCTGGTCGCCTCGGGGGTGTTCGTCGTCGACCCGTGCGGCGGGTTCCCGGTCGGCTCGCCCCCGGACTGCCTGGGCCCGATGAGCTGGCACTTCCAGGTGCACAACGCGGTGTCCATGCTCGCGTTCGCCGCGCTCACGGCGGCCTGCGTCGTCCTGGCCCGCCGCGACGCCCTCCTCGGGTCGCGCGGACGCAGCGCGTTCGACCTGGTCGTCGCCGCCGTCGTCCTCGCGCTGCTCGGCCGGCCCGGGTACGACGGCATCACGCTGCGCCTGGCTGCCGCGACCGTCGTCATGAGCCTGTGGACGACCGTGCTGGCCCTGCACCTGCGGGCCACCGCCTGAGGCCCGCGCTACGGCCCGGCGGGGCCGTCCTCCCCGCCCGCCCGGACCGGCGCCTGCTCGTCGGCCTCGGGCGGGGCGTCGTCGGAGATGAGCACCTCCACCCAGTGCATCCGCGGGTCCAGGTCGACGAGCAGCGCCTTGGCCAGCAGCGTCAGCGGCATCGCGAGCAGGGCCCCGAGCGGGCCGACGACGAAGCCCCAGAACACCAGCGCGAGGAACGTGATCGTCACCGAGAGCCCCACGGCATCGCCGACGAACCGCGGCTGGATGATCGTCTGCAGCAGGACGTTGATCACCATGAAGCTGACGATCACCGCGACCATCAGCCCGGGGCCGCCCTCCAGCAGGGCGAACAGCGCCGGCGGGGCGAGGGCGATGAGGAAGCCGACGTTGGGCACGAAGTTCGCCACGAAGGCCAGCAGCCCGAACAGCACCGCCAGCGGCACGCCGAGCACGAGCAGCACCACCGTGTCGAGGACGGCGATGGCGAGCCCGAACACCGCGGCGACGGCGAGGTAGCGGCGGGTGCCGTGGGAGAACGACGTCAGCGCCGCGACGACGTGCGGCCGGGTGCGGCCCAGCGCGCGCAGCCGCTCCGGGAACGTCGCGGAGTCGATCGCCATGAACAGCAGCACGCCGAGGATGAGCAGCAGGTTCGACAGCAGCCCGGTGAGCTGACCGAGCGCACCCTGCAGGAACCCGATCACGCTCGTGAGGTCGAAGGAGTCGAGCGCGGTCTGGATCTGGTCGGGGCTGACCCCGAGGGCCAGCAGCTGCTGCCGGGCCTCGCCGAGCAGGACGTTGACCCGCCCGGCGTAGGTCGGCAGCACGGCGGCCAGCTCCGCCACCGCGTAGACCAGCGCGGCGACCAGGCCGACGAGGATCGCGTACACCGCCGCGAGCGTGACGAGCGTGGCCAGCCAGCGGGGCACGCCCCGGCGGCGCAGCCAGCCGGCGATCGGCGCGACGGCGACGATGAGGACCAGCGCCAGGAACAGCGGCCCGATCAGGCCGCCGACCGCGGCGATCCCGGCGAACACGATGACGGCGGCCGCCGCGGTGATCAGCGGCGTGGTCCGGGCGGGGCGCGCGGGCCCCGCGGCAGCGGTCATGGTCGCGATCGTGGCAGACCGGGCCGTGATGGGCGCGTCACCGTGCAGGTCCGTGCCGAAACGGTGACGCGCTCGACGGGAACCGGGCGGGCACCGCGTCCGTCGATGTGCGGGTGAGGATCCGACCGGGGGAACCGTTCCGGGGGTCCGCCGCCCTGGCGGCGGGGGCCGTCACCCGGGGTGCGCTGTACGGGCCCGGCTTCGAGCGGCTGCTGCCCGACGTGCACGTCATGGCCGGCACCGAGGTCGACCTCGTGGTGCTGTCCCGGGCGGCCGCGGTGCTCACCGGGCCGCGCGGGGTGCTGTCGGGGTACTCGGCCGCGGAGGTCCTCGGTGCCTCGTGCGCCCCACCGGGCGCTCCCGCCGAGGTGACGCTGTGGCCGGGACGCCGCCTGCGGGCGCACCCGCGGCTGCGCGTGCACCGCGACGGGCTCGGGCCCCACGAGGTCGTGCAGTGCCGTGGGCTGACCGTCACCTCCCCGGCGCGGACCGCGGCCGACCTGGCCCGATGGGCGGCCACGCTCGACGACGCCGTCGTAGCGGTGGACGCGCTGTGCCACCGCTACGGGCTCGATCCCGGCGACGTGGTGGTCGCACCTGCGGGGGCCCGCGGCGCGGCCCGCCTGCCCGATGTGCGACGGCTGGCCGACCCGCTGTCCGAATCGCCGATGGAGACCCGGATCCGGCTCGCGATCGTGCGGGCGGGCCTCCCGCGGCCGGTCCTGCAGCACTCCGTCCTCGCCGGTGGTCATCGATACCGCCTGGACCTGTCCTACCCCTCGGTGAAGCTGGCGATCGAGTTCGACGGTGCGCACCACCGCTCGGCCCGACAGGCCCGGCACGACCTGGACCGCCAGCAGCGCCTGACCGCCGACGGCTGGCGGATCGTGCGCTTCCCGGCGGCGACGGTGCTGCACCGACCCGACGTGGTCGCCGCCACGGTCGCCCGCGAGCTCCGGCAGCGTCGGTGACCGCACCGAGTGCCCACCTGTTCAGGCACCCGCCCGAACCACCGCGCGGTGATCACGACCGCACCGGATTGCAATCATGCGTACTGTCGCATACGTTTCCCGGGTGGGTCACGGTCACGGACACGGTCACACCGCGGAACCGGGCAGCGCGTCCGGCCGGCACGCACGCGTGCTCGGCATCTCGCTGGTGGTCCTCCTCGCGTTCCTCGTGCTGGAGGTCGTCGTCGGCCTGGCCACGGGCTCGCTGGCGCTGCTGTCCGACGCCGGGCACATGTTCACCGACGTCCTGGGTGTCGGCATGGCGCTGGCCGCGATCACCGCAGCCCGCCGCGCGTCGTCGGACGGGAACCGCACGTTCGGCCTGTACCGCGCCGAGGTGCTGGCCGCGCTGGCCAACGCCGTGCTGCTGTTCGCCGTCGCCGGCTGGGTGGTC
>JAPLAT010000525.1 GCA_026393175.1 Pseudonocardiales bacterium | reverse complement strand
CGGCCACGGCGCCCGAGGCCCTCGACGCCGACGCCGTGGTGCTCGCCGTCCCCGCGCCCGCCGCGGCCCGGCTGCTGGCCGGCGTGGCCCCCGGGGCGGCCCGGGCGGCGGGGGAGGTCGAGCTCGCCTCGTCCGCGGTCGTCGCCCTGGCGTTCGACGCCCCCGACGTCCCGGTCCGGCCCGACACCTCCGGCGTGCTCGTGGCCGCGCGGGAGCCGCTGCACGTCAAGGGCGTGACGCACTCCAGCGCCAAGTGGGCCCACCTCGCCGCCGACGGGCGGGTGCGGCTGCGCGCCTCCCTCGGCCGGGCGGGGGAGGCGGCCGCCCTGCAGGTCGACGACGCCGAGCTGGTCGCCCGTGTGCGCGCCGACCTCGCCACCCTCGCCGGGATCACCGCCGAGCCGGTGGACGTGCGCGTGCAGCGCTGGGGCGGGGGCCTGCCGCAGTACGGCGTGGGGCACCTCGACCGGGTCGCCGCGATCGAGGACGGGCTGCCCGCGGGCCTGGCCGTCGCGGGGGCGGCACTGCACGGCGTCGGCGTGCCCGCCTGCGTCGCGACGGCCCGCGCGGCCGCCGGGCGGGTCGCCGCCCCGCTCGCTCAGGCGAGGTGATCGGCGCCCGCACGGACCGGGCTGCCGACGCGCGGCCGGCCGGTGCCACGGCGGGTCGCCCACAGCACGCGCGCCACCCGGTCGGGCCGCAGCAGTGCCTGCGGCGGCCTCAGCAGCGACGACACGTCGAGGAACAGGGCGGCCAGCGCGGCGTCGCGGGTGGACGCCTCCAGGAGGCGGCCGAGATAGCGGTTCACCACCCGGCCCACTGCCGGGCGCGGGCCCTCCACCCGCGGGTCCTGCAGGTCGCTCCCGGTCGCGAGGTCCCAGGCCGGTCCGATCGCCCTCGCCGCGGCGGTGTGCCAGGTGCGGACCGACGGCATCCCCCGGCGCAGCAGCCCGCGCAGGACCTCGGCCTCGATCGCGGCGACGGTCATCCCCTGCCCGTACACCGGGTTGAAGCTGCACAGCGCATCGCCGAGGACGAACAGCCGCTCGGGCAGGTCGGCGAGCCGCTCGTAGTGCCGCCGGACGTTCGCCGGGAAGCGGGCCTGGTGCAGGGGCTCGACCGGCTCGGCGCCCTCGAGCGCGTCGTGGAGGTCCAGTACGGGCAGGGTCGCCGCCCAGGCGGTGAACGCGGCGAGCTCGGTCGGCGGGTGGTCGCCCAGGATGCCGGCCAGGCAGACCATGTGCTCACCGTTCTCGACCTCGAAGGCACCGCCTCCCCGGGGGTTGTCGGGCGAGGTGCCCACGAGCGCGGCGACGTCGTCCCCCAGTGCACCGGGGCGCAGCCGGAACCGCCCGGTCACGTACCCGACGTCGACCGCGACGCGGTCCTCGACCGGGGCGGTGCGACCGGCCTCGGTGAGCCAGACCGGCGTGCGGGAGCCGCGGCCGGTCGCGTCCACGACGAGGTCGGCGGCCAGCTCCTCGTCGCCGCCGCCGGGGCGGGACCGGACCACGACACCGGTCGCGCGGGCGCCGTCGAACACGGGCCGGACGACGTCGTGCCGGTCGAGCAGCGTCACGGCGGGCAGGGCGCGCACGGCCTCCCGCAGGTGGTGCTCCAGCAGGAGCCTGCTGGCGAAGACGTCGAGCTCCCCGCTCGGGGCGCACCGCGCCAGCCGGTGCCCGCCGAGGACGAACCGCATCCGGGCCGCGCCGTCGGTGACGATCGCGCCGTCGGCGACCATCCGCGTGATCAGGTCGGGGAAGAGCTCGTCGAGGATGCGGCCGCCCCGGGCGAGCAGGGCGTGCACCTGCCGGGCCTGCGGCACGCCACGCCGGGGCGCGACGCCGCGGGGGAGCTCGTCCCGCTCGACGACGGTGACACGGGTGAAGGACTCGGACAGCACGCGGGCGGCGAGCAGACCGGCGACGCTCGCCCCGAGCACGACGGCGTGCTCGCCGAGGACGGTGGTGGGGGACACGGTTCGCATGGGGCACCTCCTGGTCGGGAGGGGACACGGTGCGCCGCGGCGGTGCTCGGTCTCCAGGCCGGAAACTGCTCACTTCCGGTCCGCGAGCACCGCGGCGACCCGCGCGATCCCCTGCGTCAGGTGGCGCCGGTAGGTGGAGAACGGCAGCCCGAGCACCTCCGCGGCCAGCTCCTGGGTGGCGGCCGGGTGCACGTACGTGCGGTCGAGCGCGCGGTGCAGCTTCAGGTCGCGGGGATGGGCGCGCAGCCCGTCGATCGCCGCGAGGAGCGCCGTGCGCAGCTCCTCGGCGCCGCGCCCGTCGGACAGCGGGTGGGCGGCGAGCCGGTCGGGCCGGGTGAGGTCGCGCAGCGCGGCCCGCACGGCGTCGACGTCGGCCTTCGCCGCCCCGGTGCCGTTCCCGGCGCCCGGGCGGCTCGGCAGCACGTCCCACCACCCGTCCGGCACGGTGGAGCGCCAGTCGCAGGCGTGCAGCGCGACGGTGCGGCCGCCGCGACGCACCCGCCCGACACACGGGTAGCCGATCGACTCGAAGTAGGACCCGACGCGGTCCGGCTCGTGCACGACGATCATGTCGACGGCCAGGTCGGGCAGGGTGAGGACCTCACCGATGGCGGTCTGGCAGGCGATGTTGAACGCCGGGCTGGGGCCCTCCGCGGCGTCGCGGTCCAGGCCGCAACGCTGCAGCACCACCCGCTGTCCGGGCCGCAGGCCCAGTCCGCCCGCCCACTGCCACGCCGCGGCCGCGACCGGGTCGGCGCGCAGGGCGTCCGCCGGGGCGTCGTCGAGCCGGACGCGGAGCACGAGTCCCTGCACCGCGTCGTCGCGGTGGTAGACGATCGCCCGCTCCGGTGCCGCGTCGAACCAGCGCAGGATCGCGTCCGCCTCCGCCGCCGGGAGCTGCCGGGCCAGCACGGCCGCGACGCCGTCGCGATCCCCGGGGCCGGCCGGGCGGCCCGACCCGGAGCCGAGGGTGTCCCAGTCGTAGTACCGCCGTGAGGCCGGGTTGTGCCGGGTGTCGTAGACCGCGTCGAGGACCGCGCGGTCCCGGACCTCGCCGACCCCGCCGCGCACCCGCCGGATCACGTCGACCTGGTAGGACTGCAACACCTCCCGCGCGGTCGCCTCGTCGCGCCACTCCAGGTCGCGCAGCAGCACGTCGCGGACGACGTCGTGGGTGTGCAGGCCGTGGTCGTCCGCCTCGACGTAGGACTGGGCGCGCAACCACTCGAACAGCGCACCGGCGTCGTCGTCGCCGAGCACGTCGCGCAGCAGCCCCACGGTGGTCGCCCGGGCCCGCGCGCAGAGGTAGAGCGCGCGCTCGTGCCGGGGCGACGGCACGCGGTCCACGAGCCGGGCGACCAGCCGGCCGACGACCTCGGGCGTGGCGAGCAGGTCCGTCACGTCGCCGCTGCCGGCCAGCTCCCGGGCCAGGACGAGCACGAGCGGGTGCCCGGCCGCGGCGGCGAGGACGTGGCGGCGCTCGGCGTCGGTCAACGGCGCGCCCGCGAGCAGGTCGGCGGACTCGGCCGGGGTCAGCGGGGCCAGCGGCAGGATCCGGGACAGCTCGCGCCACCCCGGGTCGGCCGTCCACGCCGGGCCCGGCGGGTGCCGCCCGGACAGCACGACCACCCAGTCGCCCGGCAGCCCCGGCAGCAGCTCCTCGCGCACCCAGCCGTCCAGGGGCGCGAAGGCCTCGTAGGTGTCGAACAGCAGCACCGCCCGCCGTCCGCCCGCCAGGGCGGGGGCGACCAGCCCGCTGATCACGGCGGGCTCGGCGGCCACGGTCCGGCCGTCGACCAGCACGGTGCCGACGCCCGCCGCCCTGGCGTGGTCGCCCAGCACCCGCAGCAGCGCGCTCTTGCCGATCCCTCCGGGACCGTGCACGTGCAGGACGGTGAACGGCGGCTCGCCGGGGCCCTCGACGGCCTGCCGGAACAGCTCCTGCTCGCTCGCACGGCCGACGAACGCCCGGTGCCGCGCGGCCCGGACCCGGTCGGCGAGCGTCGCCCGGGGCGCCGTCATCCGGGCAACGTAGCGCCGCGGCCGGGCGCGGGGTAGCCGCCGATCGGTCCCTAGGATGGGGTCATGGCCCGCCTCGACTACGCCGCGCTGAACGAGACCGTCCGCTACACGATGTGGTCGGTGTTCCGGGTGGAGCCCGGGCGCCTGGGCGACGACCGCGGTGCCGCCGCCGCGCAGGTGCAGGAGTTCGTGGACGCGCTCGAGGGCAAGGGCGTCGTCGTGCGCGGGGTGTACGACCTGGCCGGCATGCGCGCCGACGCCGACTACATGGTCTGGTGGCACGCCGACAACGTCGAGGCGCTGCAGGCCGCCTACGCCGACCTGCGCCGCACCACCGCGCTCGGCCGGGCCAGCACGCCGGTCTGGAGCCAGGTGGCGCTGCACCGGCCCGCGGAGTTCAACAAGAGCCACGTCCCCGCGTTCCTGGCCGGGGAGGACCCCCGGCGCTACGTCTGCGTGTACCCGTTCGTCCGCTCGCTGGACTGGTACCTGCTGCCCGACGAGGAGCGCCGCACCATGCTCGCCGACCACGGCAAGGCCGCCCGCGGCTACCCGGACGTGCGGGCCAACACGGTGCCGGCGTTCGCGCTCGGCGACTACGAGTGGATCCTCGCGTTCGAGGCCGACCAGCTCGACCGGATCGTCGACCTCATGCGCCACCTGCGCGCCACCGAGGCCCGCCGGCACGTGCGCGAGGAGGTCCCGTTCTACACCGGCCCGCGCGTCGAGCTGGGGGACCTGGTCGCGGCGCTGCCGTAGGCGCCGCTCACGGGCAGGGCGCGTACAGGCGCCGAGTCTCGGTCTGGGTGACCGGCCCGGCCGCCGCGTACGCCGCGGGGTCGGAGAAGCGGCAGCCGTAGGCCGGGTCGGCGACGGCCGCCGGGTCGAGCACGTCGTCGCCGCCGGGGCGCTCGCCGCCCTCCACCCAGGACACCAGGTCGTCCCACGCCGTGCCGGCCTCGACGGCGGAGAACTCGCAGTGCCCGGTGGCCCGGATCGCGCGCTGCACCAGCAGGTCCTCCCGCCCGGCGGCGGCGACCTCGGCCGCGTAGACCTGCTCGTTCGCGAACGGCACGAACAGGTCGCCCAGGTCGTGCAGGGAGAGCACCGGCACCCGCGGCTCGCCGTCGATCACGGCGACGGGGGACAGCTGCCCGGAGTCGCGCAGCCGCGGCTCCTGCGCCTCGACCCGCTGCACCACCTCGTCGAGCGCGACGGGGGCGTCGGGCGCGTAGTCCGTGCCGACGTTCGTGGCGACCACCCCGGGGTCGAGCGCCACGCCCTCGACGGGGGTCTCCTCGTCCGCCGGGACGTTCAGCGAGAACAGGAAGTCCTTCCAGTACGCGTACGACGCCTCCGCGCCGGGCCGCGGGCCGCCCGAGTCGAGCACCGTGGCCGCCCGCAGCTGCTGCGCCTCGGGCGTGGTGACGGCCGGGTCTCCCGGGGCGAGGCCGAGCCCGGCGTAGATGCGGGGCAGCTCGTCGGTGGCGTAGTCGGCGTCCGGCGGGTAGGCCCGCACGCCGGACAGCGCCTCGGCGACGAGCTGGTGGTCGAGGAAGTAGTCGAAGAGCGTGACGTCGCCCAGCACGCCGCACATCGGCAGCGCCCCGTCGTAGAAGCGCGGGTACTGCTCGATCGACCGGGCGGTGACGTGCCCGCCCATGGACACCCCGGCCAGGTAGGTGCGGTCGGGCCGGCCGACGAGCCGCCGGAACTCCTGGGCGAGGTCGCGGGTGGAGCGGACCCCGGCGGCGACGTCGTAGCCGTTGCGGTCGTAGGACGAGGCGGCCCAGGCGTAGCCCTGCGCGACGAACCGCTCGCGCAGCCCGTAGGCCGGCGGGTCGACGGTGAGCGCGCCGCCGTTGCCGCGGAAGCCGTGCGCCCACATGACCAGCTCGCCGTTCCAGTCCGGCGGCACCTCGATCGCGTACCCGGCGCGGCGGTGCACGCCGGTGAGCACGCGCGTCTCGCCGCCGTCCACGGGGAGCGGCGCGAGCTCGGGCAGCACGATCGTGTAGCCCTCGCGGGGCTCGTCGGGCGGCGCCGCGGCCGCGGGCGTGACCCCCAGCCCGGTGGCCGGCCCCGTGGTCAGCAGGGCAGCGGTCAGTACGGCCACGGCGCGTCGTCGCGTCATCGGTCCCCCCGGGTTCGACGTCCCAGGAGTACCCGATCGGGTGAGGCGGCGCTACTCCTGGGGCTGCAGGCGCAGGGAGACGGAGTTGATGCAGTAGCGCAGGTCGGTCGGGGTGCCGTAGCCCTCGCCGGAGAACACGTGCCCGAGGTGGCTGTGGCAGGTCGCGCAGAGCACCTCGACGCGCTTCATGCCCATCGAGACGTCGGTGCGCTCGATGATCGCGTCGCCTGCCAGCGGGGAGAAGAACGAGGGCCAGCCGCAGTGCGACTCGAACTTGGTGTCGCTGCGGAACAGCTCGGCCCCGCAGGCGCGGCAGGAGTAGACGCCCTCGGTCTTCGTGTCGGTGTACTCGCCGGTGAACGGCCGCTCGGTGCCCGCGCGCCGCAGCACCTGGTACTCGGCCGGGGTGAGCTGGGCGCGCCACTCCTCGTCGGACTTGACGACCTTCGGCGGGGTGTCGGTGACCGGATCCATGCGTCCCAGGCTACGTGCCGCGACCCGGCGCAGCCGGTCGATCGGACCCACCCGTCACCACCACGTCGTCATGACGAAGAGGAAGGCCTCCCAGACCCCGAACGCCGCGACGGCCAGCAGCGCCAGCACGACGGCGACGGCCCCGGCGCGGCGCCCGCCCTCGGCGCGGTTGGCCGAGTCGGCGAACGCGCCGACACCGGCCAGGTACCCCTCCACCGTGAACGCCGGGCGCTGGGACTCCATGCGGTCGAGATGGGCGGCGAACGCGCGCGCCTCGGGGTCGTCGGGGTCGAGCCCCAGCAGGTCGTCGTCGAACCGTGCCGAGTGGTCCCGACCCGGCGGATCGGGTTCGCGGAGACCGGGCACGGCGTCAGGGTAGCGGAGTAGCGTCGCGCGGCGTGGCAGCCAAGGCACCGGTGGAGATCGTCCCCGTCGGGGGGCGCGACGTCCGCCTGACCAGCCCCGACAAGATCGTCTTCCCGGGTCCGGGGATCACCAAGCGGGAGGTCGTGCACTTCTACCGCGACGTCGCCGACGCCCTGCTCGGCGTGCTGCGCGAGCGCCCCACCAACCTCAAGCGCTACCCCGACGGCGTCGACGGGGAGCCGTTCTACGCCAAGCGGCTGCCCAAGGGCGCGCCGGACTACGTCGAGACCGCGAGGGTGACCTTTCCCAGCGGGCGCATGGCCGACACGTTCTGCCCCACCGAGCCGGCCGTGCTGGTGTGGGCGGCCAACATGGGCACGCTCGACTTCCACCCCTGGCCGGTCCGCCGTGCCGACCCCGACCGGCCCGACGAGCTGCGCATCGACCTCGACCCCCAGCCGGGCACCGACTTCGCCGACGCCGTGGCCGTCGCCGCCGTCCTGCGCGAGGTCCTCGACGAGGCCGGGCTCACCGGCTGGCCCAAGACCTCGGGCGGGCGCGGCGTGCACGTGTTCTGCCGGATCCGGCCGGAGTGGGACTTCGTGGCCGTCCGGCACGCCGTCATCGCGATCGCCCGCCGCGTCTGCGAGCGGCTCCCCGAGCGCGCCACCGTCGACTGGTGGAAGGAGGAGCGGGGGGAGCGGGTGTTCCTCGACTACAACCAGGCCGCGCGCGACCGCACCGTCGCCTCGGCCTGGTCGGTGCGCGGGCGGCCCGGCGCCACCGTGTCGATGCCGCTCACCTGGGAGGCGCTGGCGGAGGTCGACCCGGACGACTTCACCGTCCGCACCGTCCCCGCCCTGCTCGCCGCGCACGGCGACCCGCACGCCGCCATGGACGGCGCCACCGGCGGCCTGGACACGGCCCTGGAGTGGTACGCCGCGGACCCCCGCGGCGACCTGCCCTACCCGCCCGAGTACCCCAAGATGCCCGGCGAGCCGATGCGGGTGCAGCCGAGCCGGGCCCGCCGCGACCCGGGCGCGGTCGCGAGCAGCGGGGAGTAGGGGCCGGCGCGGCGGAAGGACCGGGCCGGTGGGTTTGACCGCCGCGATCCGCCGTCCCACCCGGCCCGCTGTCACGAAAGGTGATCGGGCGAGCGCGACACGCTCACGGACCGGGGTTTCTCCACCTGAACGGACGCGCAACCGCGACCTCCGCTCCGGTCCGTCGTTGAAGCAGGTGACGACCGGCCACCGGGGCTGGTCCGACTGGGGGTGCACGATGGCGAGTACTCCGTTGACGGCCACGGACCCGCTCGGCGACGCCGGTGCCGGCCACGGCCCCTCCGACTCCGCGCCGCGGCCCCGGTCCGACGCCGACGCCGCCGTGGAGCGCCGCCGTGCCGCCGAGGCCGCCGCCGCCGCGGCCGAGGCCCGCG
>JAPLAT010000433.1 GCA_026393175.1 Pseudonocardiales bacterium | reverse complement strand
GGTCGAGCGCTCGGCGTGCCCGACGTGCGGCTCGTGCTCAGGCATGTTCACCGCGAACTCGATGAACTGCCTCACCGAGGCGCTCGGGCTCGCGCTGCCGGGCAACGGCTCCACGCTGGCCACCCACGCCGCCCGCCGGGCCCTGTTCCAGGAGGCCGGGCGCACCGTCGTCGCGCTGGCGACGCGCTGGTACGACGAGGACGACGCGAGCGCGCTGCCCCGCAACATCGCCACCCGCGAGGCGTTCGAGAACGCCATGGCGCTCGACGTCGCGATGGGCGGGTCCACCAACACGGTGCTGCACATCCTCGCCGCCGCGCAGGAGGGCGAGGTCGACTTCGACCTGGCCGCGATCGACGCGGTGAGCAAGCGGGTGCCCTGCCTTGCGAAGGTCTCGCCGAACTCGGACTACCACATGGAGGACGTCCACCGGGCCGGCGGCATCCCCGCGATCCTGGGCGAGCTGCGCCGCGGCGGGATGCTCAACGAGGCGGTGCACACCGTCCACTCCCCCACGCTGGAGGCCTGGCTCGACGCCTGGGACATCCGCTCCGGGTCGGCGTCGGACACCGCCCTCGAGCTGTTCCACGCCGCCCCCGGCGGGGTGCGCACCACGCAGGCGTTCTCCACGGAGAACCGCTGGTCCTCCCTCGACACCGACGCGGCGGGCGGCTGCATCCGCGACGTCGCGCACGCCTACACGAAGGACGGCGGGCTCGCGGTCCTGCGCGGCAACATCGCCCCCGACGGCGCGGTGATCAAGACCGCGGGCATCCCCGAGGAGCTGTGGCACTTCTCCGGCCCGGCGCGGGTCGTGGAGAGCCAGGAGGAGGCCGTGTCGGTGATCCTCACCAAGCAGATCCAGCCCGGCGACGTCCTCGTGGTGCGCTACGAGGGCCCCGCGGGCGGGCCCGGGATGCAGGAGATGCTGCACCCCACGGCGTTCCTCAAGGGCGCGGGCCTCGGCAAGGTCTGCGCGCTGATCACCGACGGCCGGTTCTCCGGCGGCTCGTCGGGCATCTCGGTCGGGCACATCTCCCCCGAGGCCGCGCACGGCGGCGTGATCGGTCTGATCGAGGACGGCGACACGATCCTCATCGACGTCGCGAGCCGCACGCTGTCGGTCGAGGTGTCCGACGACGTCCTGGCCGAGCGCCGGGCGAAGATGGACGCGAGCGAGCGGCCGTGGCAGCCGAAGGACCGCGACCGGCCCGTCAGCCGGGCGCTCAAGGCCTACGCGGCCCTCACCACCAGCGCGCACACCGGGGCGGTCCGCCGGGTGCCGTAGTCACCCGGGCTCCGTCGGCCCGTCCGGGGCACGCCGGGCGCCGGTGTCCGGCGCAACGTGCGCCGGCCCGGCCGTCCACGGGGCAGCATGCCGGGAACGGGCGGGCAGGTCCGGTCGCTGCGGAACTACGAGCGCCGCGGCTTCTCCCACGCCCTGGACCAGGCGGACCGGGCCGCCGCGGGGACCACCCGGCGGAGCTGACGCCACGGCCGGGGTCGCGAGGCGAACTCGTCGTAGCGCCCCGGCCAGCCCATCCGCGCGCTGAGCGAGAGCATCCACGGCTGGTACAGCGGCCGCAGCCGGGTCGAGCTGAGCAGCGAGATGTCGTCGAGGTCCCGCCACCCGGTGTCGCCGGGCAGCGTGGGCGGGGCCCCGAGCACCCGCGGCGCCGCGACCTGCCAGCGCCGCCGCACGGCCCGCACCTCGGTGAACAGCTCGGCGTGCGTGATGCCGCGCAGCCGCGCGTCCGGCGCCGACCCGAAGCCGAACGCCTTCTCCACCCCGCGGACCGCGTTGAGCGTCCACAGCGACTCCTGCATCCGCCGGTAGTCGTTGCGCCCGGTCTCCCCGGGGTAGCAGTCGAGCATCTCCCGGCCCAGGTCGAGGTGCTTCTCGGCGCACTCGGCGACGAGCGTCGGGCGGGGCAGGTCCGCCCAGATCGACCACATCCACCAGGTCACCGGCCGGGGCGCGTCCCAGACGGCCTGCCGGATCGCCCGGGCCACCGTCTGGTGCCCGTGGTGGCCGTCGCGCGCGTGCGGGCCGACGACGAGGACCGCGCCGGTGTCCCGGATCAGCGTGATCAGCTCGAAGCTCAGCGCCTTGCGGGACGAGCCGAGGTCGTCGCCGCGGGAGATCGCGGCGCGGGAGGTGTGCAGCTCGAACCCGGCGACGTCCAGCGCGGCCCGCAGCTCCGCCTCGCGCCGCGCGTGCACCTCGGGACGGCCCAGGCTCGCCGCGAAGTTGATGACCCGCCAGCCCGCGTCGCGCAGCGCGAGCAGGGTGCAGGGCGCGGCGATGCTCTCGTCGTCGGGGTGCGGGGAGACGTGGATGACGGTCGGCACGGGGTCACTTCCGGGGAGCGGTCAGGCGGGGGCGGGCACGTCCTCGGGGAGGCCGGCGCCCTCCCGCGCCGGCACCTCCGTCGCGGCGAGCAGGGCCGCGCCTACGAGCACGGCGTCGGCGCGGAACGTGCTCATCGTGAAGCGCGGGCTGTCGTAGCAGCGGCTGCGGGCGAGCGCCTTGTCGCAGGCGCCGCGCATCGGGTCGAGCAGCAGCCGGCCGAGGGCGGCCAGCCCGCCGCCGACGACGACCCGGTCGACGGGCAGCAGGCTCATCACGTTCTCGCCGACGGTCCGGCCCAGGCGCCTGCCCATCCCGTCGACGATCCGGAGCACGTCGGGGTCGCCGTCGAGGGCGGCGTCGATGAGGACCCGGACGGACAGGCCGTGGGTGCGCACGCGGCCGGCCAGCGCGCCGCGGGGGTCCCGCGCCACGGCGGCGCGGCCCTCCCGCTCCAGCGCCCACCCCGAGGCCAGCGCCTCCACGCAGCCGACGAGCCCGCAGGTGCACCGGTGCCCGCCGCCGGGGTCCACGACGAGGTGGCCGAGCTCGGCGCCGAGGCCGCGCGGCCCGCGCATGAGCCGCCCGTTCATGACGAACCCGCTGCCCAGGCCGGTGCCGACCGCGAGGAACAGGACGCTCTCCGCGGCGAAGGGGCCCGCGGTCTCCGACCAGGCGGCGGCGTTGGCGTCGTTGTCCACGACGACGGGCAGCCCGCTGCCGCGCTCCAGGTTGCGGCGCAGCTTGACGCGGCCGTGGCCGTGGTTGGCGGCGAAGTCGACCTCGCCCTCGGGCCAGCGCACGAGCCCCGCGGTGCCGACGCCGACCGGGACCCCGTCGGGCGCCGCCACCCGCAGCTTCTCGACCATGTCGAGGAGCAGGGCGCCGAGACCGGCCTCGTCCGACGCGGGGGTGCCACGGCGCTCCTCGCGGGCCAGCACCCGGCCCTCGCCGTCGACCAGGCCGCCCACGACCTTGGACGCGCCAACGTCGATGCCGATGGCGGGGAGGCGGCTCATCGCGTGCACGCTAGCGGTCGACCCGCGCTCCATGAGCCCGCGCTCCCCTCACTCGTCTAGCGGTGGCCGGTGGTCGCCGGATGACCCGCCCGCAGTGCCGCGACGGCCGCCGCGACGGCACCGAGCGGCCCCGTCGTCGAGCGGGCGACGACGGAGCCGGGCCAGAGCCCGCCGAACCCGACGAACTCGTGCGCGGCGCCGAGACCGGTGAGGAACGCCCTGCTCGCCGGGCCGGCGCCGTCGACGAGCGCGGCGGGCCCGAGGACGACGAAGCGGTCCGGGTTGAGCAGCGCCTGCATCATCGCCATGCCCCGGGCCAGCGTCCGGCCGGCGGCGGCGAACACGGCCAGCGCGGCCTCGGACCCCGCCGCCGCGGCGACGGCGTCGGGCAGCAGGGCCAGCCGGCGCCCCACCGCGCCGGTCGCGGCCGGGTCGGTGTCCGGGGCGAGCGGGCGGCCCACTGCCGCCTCCACCCCGGCGATGATCGACAGCACCCCGGACCGGGCCTCCAGCGTCGCGCCGTCGTCGAGCAGCACGCCGAACTCCATCGGGAACCGCTCGGCCACCGCGCCGTCCAGCACGAGCTTGGCGCCGATCCCCTGCCGCACCACGAGGAGCACGACCGCGTCGTCCGGGCCCGCCTCGCCGGAGCCGACGAGCTGCTCGGCGAACGCCCGCGCGTCGTTGAAGATCCGGGCCGGGCGGCCGGTGGCCCGCTCGACGAGATCGCCGAGCGGCACGCCCAGCCAGCAGTCGTCGCCGTCGTGGAAGGGCTTGTCGTAGAACTCGACGAGCCCCTGGTCGGTGTGCACCGGTCCGCCGAGCTGCAGGCCGATCGGGCAGGACCCCGCGTCGGTGCCGGGGTGCCGCCCGGCGAGCGCGCCCGCCACGGCGGCGACGGCCGCGACCACGTCGTCGGGCCCGTTGCCGGTGAGGTCGACGGCCTCCTCGTCCAGGACCCGCGCCCTGGCGTCGGTGAGCACGGCGTAGACCCGGCCGGGCGTGAACTCGACGCCGATCATCGCGGGCGCCCGGAGCCGCCCGGCCAGGCCGCGCCACGCGGACCGCCGGACCGAGGCCTCCGCCGCGTCGAGGTCGACGTCTGCGGTGCCGCCGCCACGGGCGACCAGCGCGTGGACCTGCGCCCAGATCCGCTCGCCGAGGATGTCGCGGGCCAGCCGCAGGTCGGCGGACCCGGGGTCGGCGCGCAGACCGGTGACGGTGAGCGCCGTCGGCATCGCGGCCGGGTCGGTGCCGTCGAAGTCCACGACCAGCCGCTCGGAGACCTCGACGGTCACCGCGTCGTCCGCCTGCACCACCTCGACGACGAGCGCGTCGTCCCCGGTGTGGACGTGCAGGCGCACGCCGGGGGCGGCGTCCCACACCATCCGGGCGAGCGCGGCGTGCAGCCCGCCCGCCATCTCCTCAGCAGACATCGGTCTCGGCCTCGTCTCGGGTCGTCGACGGCCCCGTGCGGTGGCCGAGGGCGTGGCGGATCTTGTGCTCGGCACGGCGGACCAGCAGGCGGGCGTCGGCCTCGGAGCAGCCGAGCCGGGCCGCCGCGGCCCGGAACGTGCCGACGTCGCGGAAGGCGATGAACGCGGCGCTCTCGTCGTCGCCGAGGGCGAAGATGTTCTCGATCTTGCGCAGGCCCCGCGAGCGGTCCTGCCGCACCTTCGCGTAGCTGCGCTCGGCCAGCTCGGCGAAGTCGCGCAGCGAGATGTCGGCGCCCCAGCACAGCAGCAGGGCGATCTGGGCCTCGTCGCGGTTGAGGCCGAGCGCGCGCAGCCGCTCGACGGTCCACTCGGGGTCGGGCCCGCGCGGCTCGGGGGCGACCGGCTCGGGGACGCCGGGCTCGAACGGGACCCCGCGGGGCCGGCGCTGCTCGCGGCGGAGCAGGTCGACCGCCCGCCACCGGGTGCGCTGCCGCACCCACGCGCGGACGCT
This sequence comes from Pseudonocardiales bacterium, assembly GCA_026393175.1. Classification (GTDB taxonomy): domain Bacteria; phylum Actinomycetota; class Actinomycetes; order Mycobacteriales; family Pseudonocardiaceae; genus Pseudonocardia. Next base: position 11,579 of record JAPLAT010000433.1, on the reverse strand, counting down.
CTCCCGGCTGCGGTCCAGGACCTCGCACCCGAGCAGGTCGAGCCGCAGCTCCTGGAGCAGATCCTGCGCGTCGACGTGGTACTCGCGGGCCGTGGCGCCCACCATGCCCTCCATCCAGACCCGCTCGCGATCGGTGAGCTCCTGCAGGAAGCGCAGGCCCGCGGAGGCCGGGGTCCGGGCGCGGTGCCGGTCCCGCGCCTCCCGGGCCGTGACCGGCCGTCGTGGGGCGTGGCCGCCCGGTTCGCCGTGCTCGTCCATCGCGCCCTCCGCAGGTGCTCCCCGCCGGTACGGACACTGCGGCGCGGCTGTGACAGGCGCGTGGGAGTTCACTCGAACGGCGCAGTCGGTCCGCGCGCCGGGCACCCCTCCTACGAGCGACGGCGCCGGATCCGTGACGGCGCGCCGGGCCGTCACAACGGGGTGCGCCGGCGCCGTGTCCGGGGGGTGGACGACCTGCTGCGCACCGTGCCGGAGCTGCCGCTCCTGCTGCTCGTGCTGCTCGCGGCCGTCCTCGTCCGCCGGGTGCGCAGGCTGGTCGCGCTGTTGGCCGTCGCCCTGGTGGCGGCGATGGTCCTGGGCGCACTGGCCCACGAGGCCCTGGTCGCCCTGACGCCGCCCTACAAGCCACCCCGGGCACCCGGGCGTCCTCGCACAGGGTCGACCGGCCTCGCACAGGTCCGAACCTCTGCGGGGACAGGCGAACCCGTGCGAGGTCGACAGATATTACCCCCAGGGGGTAGTTGCGGGGCGGGTGGAGCGGGGCGCTGTTCGGCCACACCGTCCCGGGCTGGGCCACGTGGATCCCGCCCGTCCTCGGCACGGTGCTCTACGTCTACGGCGGGCAGCCCTTCCTCACCGGCGCGGTCGGGGAGCTGCGCGGCCGCCGCCCCGGGATGATGACGCTGGTCGCGATGGCCATCACGGTGGCCGCGGTCGCCGGCCTGCTGAGCACGTTCGGCGTGCTGATGCTGGACCTCTGGTGGGAGCTCGCGCTGCTCGTCGTCATCATGCTGCTCGGGCACTGGCTGGAGATGCGGGCGCCGGGCCGGGCGTCGGGGGCACTCGAGGCGCTGGCCGACCTGCTGCCCGACAGCGCGGAGCGGGTCGGCGCGGACGGGTCCGCTGCTCCGCAGGGTGGACCTGCGCAGTGCAGTACCCCCGCAGGGCACTTCGACGCCGTGAACGGGTACGCCCGGGACGAGGACGCCCACCTCCGGCGGAGCGCGACATCCGTCCCCGAGGCGATCCGGCACTCCCGCCGCAACGGCCTGCGGCCGCGCCGGCTCAGGTGATCGTCACCAGGTCGACGACGAAGACGAGCGCGCCGGCCGGGTACCCGGGCGGCGGGTCGACGCCGTAGGCGAGCTCGGGCGGCATCACGATCACGCGCCGGCCGCCGGGGGCCATGCCCTCGATGCCCTGCGCGAAGCCGGGGACGACCCCGTCCAGCGGGAACTCGACGGGTGCGTCGCCGCCGCTCCACGAGCTGTCGAACACCGAGCCGTCGCTCCACAGGGTGCCCGTGTAGCGGACGGCGACGGTGTCGGCGGGGGTGGCGGGGGTGCCGGTGCCGGTGACGACGTCCTGGGTGAGCAGCGTCGCCGGCGCCTCGCCGTTGCCCGGGCCGGCCTGGGTGGGCGCGGTGAGGTCGGTCGGGTCGCCGGACAGCGGCGGGACCGCGCCCGGCTCGCCCTGGGCGACCGGGGCCGCGCTGCTGGTGGGGGCGGCCGCCGAGGTCGGAGACGCGGACGGCGGGGCGGCCGAGGGGGCCTCGGCCGAGCCGCAGCCGGCCAGCACGGCGGCGGCCAGCACGGCGGCGGGGAGCAGGTACGTGCGCACGCCCCATCCGACCACGGGCGCGCGGTGGGCCCTCAGGCGGGCCGGACCTCGCCGACCGGCTCGCCCCCGCCGCGGACCGCGACCCGCCCCAACCCCTCCGGGACCGCGCCGCCCAGGGCGCGCAGCGCGGCCGTCACGACCACCGGGACCGGCCGCATCGCGCCGTCGAGCACCTTGACCGCCATGGCCGCCCCGCCCGGCAGCGCCGCCGCGCAGACGCCCTCCGCGCCGTCCTTGCAGATCAGGCCGGGGATGCCGGCCATGAGGTGGGTGGCCGTGCGGCCGGTGCTGCCGCCGACCCACGCCGGGTGCGCCGCCATCGCCGTCGCGACGCGGTGCTCGGCCGTGCCCGGCGCGGCCGTGACCAGGCGGGAGAACGCGCGTGCCAGGCCGGCGACCGTGCACGAGTACAGCGGGGCGCCGCAGCCGTCGACGGTGACGTGCACCGGGTCGCCGTCGCCGGTCAGCTCCGCGACGGCCTCCCGGACCAGCTTCTGCAGCGGGTGCGCCGGGTCGCGGTAACCCTCGACCGGCCAGCCCGCCGCGACGCAGGCGGCGATCATCGCCGCGTGCTTGCCCGAGCAGTTCTGCGCCAGCGGCGACGGGTCGTGGCCGTCCGCGCGCCAGGCCGCCCCGACGTCCTCGCTGAGCGGGTAGTCGGGGGTGTTGCGCAGGTCGTCCTCGGTGCGCCCGGCGCCGGCCAGGATCCGCCGGACGCCGTCGACGTGCATCGGCTCGCCGGAGTGGCTGGCGCAGGCCAGTGCGAGCAGCTCGCCGTCCAGCTCGACGCCGGCCCGGAGCATCGCGACGGCCTGCAGCGGCTTGAGCGAGGAGCGCGGGAAGAACACGACGTCCGGGTCGCCGACCTGCCGGACCGGGGTCCCGTCCCGGTCGAGCGCGACCAGGTGCCCCCGGTGCGCCGACTCCACCACGCCCCCGCGCACCACGTGCGCGAGCGTCCCCGCCCGTTCGTCGATCACGATCGCGAACGGTAGTCGCGAACGCCCACGGGCGTGGGGTGCGGCGCCTACCGTCCCGCGCCATGGACGGACGACAGTGGCTGGCGGAGCACCAGCAGCGGCTCGCCGATCTCCGGGTCCGCGCCGAGCGCGTGCGCACCGAGGTCGCGGCCGTCACGGGCAGCGCGACGAGCCCGGACGGCGCGGTCACGGTGACGGTCGCCCCCGGCGGCGCGCTGCGCGGGCTGCGGCTGGCCCCGCGCGCCGAGGAGCTCACCCGCACCCAGCTCGCCGCGCTCGTCGTCGCCACGGCGGCGGAGGCGACGGCCGCGGCCGGGCGGCGGGTCGAGGAGGTCGTGGCGCCGCTGCGGGGGCCGCGGTGAGCGGCGGGTTCCGGTTCGACGGCATCGACGCGCACATCGCCGAGGTGGACGCCCAGGCCGCCCGGCTCACCGACGTCGTCGCCGCGGCGCAGCCGCTGGACCTCGACGCGTACGGGATCGTCGGGCGGCTCTTCGCCGGTGCGGCCGCCGAGGCGGCCGGGATCGCGGCCGGGTCCGTGCGCCGGCTGGGCGGGTCCGCCGCCGCGGTCGGCGAGGGCCTGCGCCGCACCCGCGACGGCTACCTGGCCGCCGAACGGGCGGCCGCCGAGGCGTTCACCGGGATCGTGCCGTGAGCGGGCCGGACCTCGTCGTCCCGCCGCGGGGCGAGGACGCGGCGCCGTGGAGCTCGTTCGAGGGCGCGGGGGTCGTCTCCAGCATCGCCGACGTCGTCGCCAGCCCGAGCGCCGAGCACGCCGGGTACGCCCTCGCCGGGGCCGGCCTGGACGCGCTCGGGTTCGTCATGGACCCGCTCGACGCGCTCGGCTCGGCCGGGGTCGGCTACCTCATCGAGCACCTGTGGTTCCTCCACGAGCCGCTCGACGCCCTGGCCGGGGACCCCACGCAGATCACCGCGCAGGCGGGGACCTGGCGCAACGTCGCCGAGGAGCTACACCGCCTCGCCGCGGAGTACCGCGGGCAGGTCGGGGCGATCCCGGGCTGGGAGGGCGACACCCGCGACGCCTACGCCCGGTCCGCCGCCGCGCACGCCGGGCGGCTCGACGCCGCGGGCGACCAGGCCGCGGAGCTGGCCGCCGTCGTCCTCGGGACGGGGGTGATGGTGGCCACCGAGCGGGCGGTGCTCCGCGACCTGATCGCGGACTTCGTGTGGTGGCTCATCGAGCTGCTCCTCTACTGGGTGCTGCCCGCCCTCCTCACCGCCGGTGCGGCGACGGCGCTCATGACCACCCTCGCGGTCTTCCGGGCCCTGGACTTCGCCACCGACCTCGCGCGGCGGATCGCGCACCTGCTCGACCAGGTCGGCGCCGCGACGGGCACCGCGACCGCACTGGCCGCCCGCTTCCGGCACCTCGCGGACGCCGCGGACCGCGCCGCCCCCGGGCTCGGCGTCCGCGGGATCGCCGTCGCCGACGGGCTGGAGCGGGCCGGCGACGCCGTCCGGGAGACGGTCGGGGCGGCGCGGGAGCTGACGTGGGCCCCGGTCGGCGGCCCGGTCCGCGAGCTGGGCGGGTCGCTGGACGCCGTTCCCGCCGCGGAGCTCGCCGAGCTCGGCAAGCAGGGGGCGGCGGCCCGCGCCCAGGAGGACCCGGCCGGGCCGGGCCCGGCACCATCGGGGTCGTGAACACCGCCGCACTGGTCCGCGACGCCCTGGCCGCCGCACGGCCCGGGCGCGCCGTCGACGACCTGGTGCCGCTGGGCGAGGGGCTGGACCACGCCGCCTACCTGGTGGACGGCGAGCTGGTCGTCCGGGTGGCGAAGCGTGAGCCGGAGGGGGTACGCCGGGAGGGCGCGCTGCTGGACCTGGTGGGCGGGGTGTCGCCGGTGCCGGTGCCGCGGCCGGTGGTCGTCGACGCGCGGCGGGGCTGCCTGGCCTACCCGCGCCTGCCCGGCGTCCCGCTGCTCGGGCGGGTCCCGGCGCCCGGGGTGGCCGCCCGGCTGGGCGCGCTGCTCGCCGCGCTGCACCGGGTGCCGCACGCGACGGTCGGGCACCTGGTCGAGCGCGACGACACCCCGCTGTCGGAGTGGCGCGACGAGGCGGCGCGGCACTGGGCGGCCGTCGCCGCCGAGGTGCCGGCCGCGCGGCGCCGGGCCGTCGAGGTCGCCCTCGCCGTTCCCCCGCCGCGCCGCGGGCCCGACCTGGTCTTCTCGCACAACGACCTCGGCGCCGAACACGTCCTGGTCGACCCCGGCACCGGCGCCGTCACGGGGGTGATCGACTGGGCGGACGCGGCCCTCACCGACCCGGCCGTCGACCTCGGGCTGGTGCTGCGCGACCTCGGCGACGCCGCGTGCGACGCCGTGCTGGCGCGCCTCAGCGGCGACCGGGCGGCCCTGCGCGAGCGCGCCGGGTTCTACGCCCGGTGCCGGCTGCTGGAGGACTGGGCGCACGGGCTGGCCGGTGGGCCCGCCGTGTACGCGGACCGGAGCCGCGCCGCCGTCCGGCTCTTCCCCTGAGCCTCCCCCCGCCGCACTCCGCCTGCCGGTCACGCCCCGGGCCACGGGCGGTCAGGTGATCGTCACGCGCACACCGGCGGGGGCGGCGACGTGGGTGACGGTGCCGTCCGCGGCCAGGTCGACGTCCAGCGTCCCGCCTGCCACGGCGAGGCCGCGGACCGACAGCGCCCCCACCGGCAGCCCGCGGGGCGGGGCGAGGGTCAGGGTGCCGGCCGGGGCGTCGACGGCCAGGCCGAGCAGGGCGTGCAGCAGGGCCACCGGCGCCGCGGCCGACCAGGCCTGGGGGCGGCACGACGCCGGGTAGGGGACGGGGGTCGCGACCTCGTCGGCCCCGAAGCCCGCGAACAGCTCGGGCAGGCGGCGGTCGAAGCCGTCGGCGGCGTCGAGCAGCTGGGCGCCGAGGGCGGCGGCGCGGTCGCGCTGGCCGGAGCGGGTCAGCCCGCGCACGACGATCGCGGTGTCGTGCGGCCACACCGACCCGCAGTGGTAGGACAGCGGCGAGTAGCCCCCGGCCCGCGCGGACATCGTGCGCAGCCCGTAGCCCGAGGCCATGTCCGGGCCGAGCAGCCGGGCGCCGATCGCGTCGGACTCGGCGGCGTCCACCAGCCCGGTGCCGAGCAGGTGCCCGATGTTGCTGGTCAACGCGTCGACCGGCTTCTTGTCGCCGTCCAGGGCCAGCGCGGGGTAGCCGTCGGGCACCCAGAACGCGTCGCGGAACCGGGCGGCGAGGTCCGCGGCGCGGGCGCGCCACGGGGCAGGGTCGCCGTCGGCGAACGCCTCGAGCACCTCGGCCCCGGCGAGCAGCGCCTCGTGCACGTAGCCCTGCACCTCGGCCAGCGCGACCGGGCCCTCGGCGATCGCCCCGCTCGCGAAGCGGACGGCGTCGCCGGAGTCCTTCCAGCCCTGGTTGGTCAGCCCGGTGCCGGAGTCGTCGAAGTACTCGACGAACCCGTCGCCGTCGCGGTCGCCGGACTCGGCGATCCAGCCCAGCGCGGCGTGCAGGTGCGGCAGCAGGGCGCGGACCTCGGCGGCGGGCAGCCCCCAGCGCCAGGCGTCGCGCAGCAGGCAGATCCACAGCGCGGTCGCGTCGACGGTGGCGTAGTAGAGCGGGGGCAGGTGCATGTCGCCGTGCTCGGCCGCCGCGCGGCGCCGCTCGTGCGCGATCTTGCCCGGCTGCTCGCCGGTGGCCGGGTCGTGCCGCACGCCCTGCGCGCGGGCCAGGGTGCGCAGGGTGCCCCCGGCGAGCCGGACGTCGACGGGCAGCAGCAGCGTGGCCGTCCACAGCGAGTCGCGGCCGAACAGCGTCAGGAACCACGGCGCGCCCGCCGCGGCGAAGGGGTCACCGGCGTGCCCGGGGTCGGTGACGAGCAGCGCGTCGAGGTCGTCGAGCGCGCGGGTGAGCAGGCGCGCCAGGCGGGGGTCGTCGGCGGTGACGGCCGGGCGCTGCAGCGGCGTCCCCGCCGCGGCGACGACGGCCGCGGCGTCGTGGACGGTGAGCGCGAACCGGTGCACGGCCGTCGAGCGCGGCGGGACGCGGACCGACCAGGTCAGCGCGGCGCCGTCGCCCGACGCCGCGACCTGCGCGCCCGGGGCGGTGAGCACGGCGTGCACGCCGTCGCGGGCCCAGCGCACCTCCCCGCCGGCGACGTCCGGCGGCACGGCGGTCCCCCCGCCGCCGGTCTTGATCGCCTCGATCGGCGCGAGGTCCGCGGCGACGGTGACGACGAGGTCGGTCGCGACGTCGCGCTCGGAGCGGTTGACCAGCATCAGGTCCTCGTCCACGCCGTCGGCGCGGACGCGGCGGTCGCGGCGCAGCCAGACGGTCGGGTCGGGGCCGGGGTCACCGAACCCGCGCAGCAGTCCGACGGTGTGCTCGGCCGCCGCGCCGCCCGTCCCGTGCGCCACGGGCTCCGGCTCCGCCCCGCCCACGGTGACGACCGCGGCCCCGAGCACCCGGACGTCGCCGGAGAGCACCCCCTGCGTGCCGGTCCCGCGGATCTGCCCGTCGGTCCCGGCGAGGCAGACGGTGGGCGCGGCGAGGGTGACGGCGAGGTCGTGCAACAGCGGTTGCCGGAGGGCCATACGTTGATTGGAACGATCCAATCCGCCGCTGTCAACCCTTGACAACGCTGCGGCGCCGCGCCACTCTCGGCTCGCTTTGAACGTTCAAACCAGCGTCGAGTTGGATCGTTCAACGAGGAGGACGGATGCCGGAGCGGGCCACGCTGAACTCGGTCGCGCGCCAGGCGGGCGTGTCCCGCCAGACGGTGTCGAACGCGCTCAACTCCCCCGAGCTCGTCTCGCCGGAGACGCGCGACCGGGTGCTGCGCGCCGTCGAGGAGCAGGGCTACCGCGCCAACCGCGCCGCCCGCCAGATGCGCACGCAGCGCTCCCAGGTGATCGGGCTGCGGGTCGAGCCGGTGCGCGACGGCGTCAACGGCGTCGTCCTCGACCGCTTCCTGCACGCGCTCACCCACACCGCCGAGCGGCACGACCACCGGATCATGCTGTTCACCGCGGCCGACGCCGACCGGGAGATCGACGCCTACGCCGACCTCGTCGCGAGCGTCGGCGTCGACGCCTTCGTCGTCACCGGCACCCACCACGGCGACCGCCGCACAACCTGGCTCGCCGAGCACGCGCTGCCGTTCGTGACGTTCGGCAGGCCGTGGGGCGCCGAGGACAGCCACGCCTGGGTCGACGTCGACGGCGCCACCGGCACCGAGACCGCGACGACGCACCTGCTGCGCCGCGGCCACCGTCGGATCGCCTTCGTCGGCTGGCCCGAGGGCTCCGGCGTGGGCGACGACCGGCGCACCGGCTGGCGGCGCGCGCTGCGCCGGGCCGGGCTGCCCCCCGGCCGCGACGTCGCCGAGCCCGACGGCACCGACTCCGGCCGCGTCGCCGCCGCGCGGCTGCGGGACGGCGGCGACGCGCCCACCGGCTTCGTCTGCGCGAGCGACTCGCTCGCCCTGGGCGTCGTCACCGAACTGCGTTCCCGCGGGCTGCCGTGGGACGCCGTCGTCGGCTTCGACGACACCCCCGTGGCCGCGTTCCTCGGCCTCACGACCGTGCGCCAACCGATCGCCGAGGTGGCGGTGGCGTGCGTGCAGCAACTGCAGGCGGTGCTCTCGGGCGAACGTCCCGAGCCCGTGCTGCTCACCCCGGAGCTCGTGGTCCGGCTACCCCAGAGTTGACGATCGAGGAGGATCGATGAGGACGACGAACAGGTGGGTGACGGTGGCGGTGGCCGCCGCGGTGCTCACCGTCACCGGGTGCGGCGGCAGTGGTTTCGACGACGCCGGCGCCCAGGCCGAGCAGCAGACCGGGCCGGCGGCGCTGGAGGTGCTGGTCGCGGGCGACCCGGCCGACACCGCCGCCGTGGACGCCGTCGCGCAGGAGTGGGCGGCGGCCAGCGGCAACACCGTGACGGTGAGCCCGGCCAACGACATGGACCAGCAGCTCGCCCAGGGCTTCGCGGCCGGCAACCCGCCGGACCTGTTCATGGTGGACGCGGGCCGCTTCGCCCAGTACGCCGAGGCGGGCAACCTGCTCGCCTACGGCGACCGGCTCGCGTTCGCCGACGACCTGTACCCGACGCTGCGCGAGACGTTCACCTACGACGGGCAGCTCTACTGCCCGGCCAAGGACTTCTCCACGCTCGGCCTGCAGATCAACACCGACCTCTGGGCGGCCGCCGGGCTCACCGACGCCGACGTCCCGACCACGTGGGAGCAGCTGCAGTCGGTCGCGACCCGGCTGAGCGGCGACGGCGTCGCCGGGCTGGTCTTCAACGACACCCGCGACCGGATCGGCGCGTTCATGGCGCAGGCGGGCGGCTGGGTCACCAACCCCGACCAGACGCAGGCCACCGCGGACAGCCTGGAGAACCTCGCGGCGCTGCAGTACGTCCAGGGGCTGCTGGCCTCGGGCGCGGCGCAGTACCCCAAGCAGATCGGCTCGGGCGACGCGATCGAGGCGTTCGGCCAGGGCAAGGCCGCGATGATCATCGAGGGCAACTGGTTCCTCGGCGCGATGCAGGCCGACTACCCGCAGGTGAACTACACCGTCGCGCCGCTGCCGGCCGGCCCCGCCGGGCCCGGGACCCTGTCGTTCACCCAGTGCTGGGGCATCGCAGCCGCCAGCGAGTACCAGGACCAGGCCGTGGACCTGGTCACCGCACTGATGACCCCCGAGGCCCAGATCGGGTTCGCGGAGGTGTTCGGCGTCATGCCGTCCCTGCAGTCCGCCGCGGACACCTACGCGCAGCGGTTCCCCGACTTCGCGCCGTTCGTCGAGGGTGCGGACGGGGCGCAGGGGCCGGTCACGCTGCCGGACATGACGCCGGTGCTGCTGCAGTTCGACACCGGCCTGCAGAGCCTGCCCGGCGCCGATCCGCAGGCGATCCTCGCGGAGCTGCAGCGCAACACCGAAGCCGTCATCGGGTCCTGATCCCCATGGCCACGGTCACCGAGCCCGCCGCGCCCCCGGTCACCCCGGCGCCGCGGCGGGCACGGCCGCTGCGCGACGACCGCGTCGCCGGCTGGCTGTTCCTCGCCCCCGCGATCGCGGTGCTGGGGCTGTTCCTCGTCCTGCCGGTGTTCATGGCGCTGTGGGTGAGCGTCAGCGACTGGACGGGCAACGGCAGCCCGTTCTCCGGCCGGGTCGGCTTCGTGGGCGGCGACAACTACACCGCCCTGCTCGCGGAGCCCGGCCTCGCGCAGACCAACTTCGGCACGAGCCTGCGCAACAACGTCTACTTCGTCCTGCTCGTCGTGCCGCTGCAGACGGCGTTCGCGCTGCTGCTGGCGATGGTGCTCAACCAGCGCACGCTGCGCGGGCGCGGCTTCTTCCGCACGGCGTTCTACTTCCCGACCGTCACCTCGTCGGTGGCGATCTCGGTGGTCTTCCTGTTCCTGTTCTCCTCCACCGGCTCGGTGAACGCCGTCCTCGGGCTACTCGGCCTGGAGGGCCCGGCGTGGTTCGCCGACCCGCGCGGGCTGCTGCACCTGCTGTTCGGCGCGTTCGGCGTGGACTCCGCGCCCGGGTTCCTGACGGCGCCGGTGCTCGGCGTGTCGCTGTGGGACTGGCTCGCCGGCCCGTCCGTCGCGATGTGCGCGATCATCTTCCTCGTCGTCTGGACGTCGACCGGCGCGTTCATGCTGATGTTCTACGCGGCCCTGCAGAACCTGCCGGCGTCCGTGGACGAGGCCGCGATGATCGACGGGGCGAGCCGCTGGCAGGCGTTCTGGCAGGTCACCCTGCCCCAGCTGCGCCCGACCCTGTTCCTCGTGCTGACGCTGGGGCTCATCGGGACCTGGCAGGTCTTCGACCAGATCTACGTCCTGGGCAAGGGGGCGCCCGGCGGCACGACGCTGACCCCGGCGTTCCTGTCCTACGTCGAGTCGTTCGCGAACGGGAACTGGGGCCAGGGCGCGGCCATCTCCTTCATGCTGTTCGCGATCATCGTCGGGTTCACGCTGCTGCAGCGCTACGTCCTGCGGGAGCGCCGATGACCGCCACCCGCCCGCTCACCCGGGTCCTCGGCTACGGCGTGCTGATCTTCTTCGCGGCGCTGTACATCTTCCCGTTCCTCATCCAGCTCGGCACGGCGTTCAAGACCGACGCGGACGCCAACGCCAACCCGCTCAACCCGATCCCGGAGACGTGGACGACCGAGGTCTTCGGGCAGCTCGCGGACGTCGACTTCCCGCTGTGGGCGGTCAACTCCACCGTCGTCGCCGTCGTCGTCACGCTCGCGCGGGTGTTCTTCGACTCCCTCGCCGGCTACGCGCTGTCCCGGCTGCGCTTCCGCGGCCGGGGCGCGATCTTCGGCGCCGTCATCGCGGTGATGGCGGTGCCCGGCGTCGTGCTGCTCATCCCGAAGTTCCTCGTGCTCAACCAGCTGGGGATCTACGACAGCTACGCGGCGATGATCCTGCCGCTGGCCGTGGACGCGGCCGGGATCTTCATCATGAAGCAGTTCTTCGACACGATCCCGGAGTCCGTGGAGGAGGCGGCGCGGATCGACGGCGCCGGCCCGTTCCGCACGTTCTGGTCCGTCGTCCTGCCGATGGCGCGGCCGGCGCTGATCACGTTGACGATCCTGTCGTTCCAGGGGTCGTGGAACGAGCTGCCGCACTTCATCGTCTCGCGGCAGAGCCCGGAGCTGAACACGCTCACCACCGGCGTCTCCACGCTGGTGGGCGGGCAGCTCAGCTCGGGCAACCAGTTCCCGCTCAAGCTCGGCGCCGCCCTGCTCATG
>JAPLAT010000042.1 GCA_026393175.1 Pseudonocardiales bacterium | reverse complement strand
CACGACCAGCCCGCCGACCACCCCGGACAGCCCCGCCCCGAGGTAGGTGGCCGAGGCGTTGAGCGCCAGCACCAGCGCGCTGCTGGCCGGCGCGAGCTCGATGAGCCGGGTCTGGATCGGCGAGCTGACGACGAACCCGGCACCGAGCAGGGCCAGCGCGACCGCCGCCCCGGCCGTCGAGCGGGCGGTGAGCGGCAGGGTGGCCAGCACCAGCGTCAGCACGGGGAGGGCGACGAGCAGGGGCCGCCTGCTGCCGAAGCGGTCGGTGAGCCGCCCGCCCAGGTCGTTGCCGAGCAGCGCGCCCACCCCGTAGCCGAGCAGCAGCAGGCTGAGCAGCACCCCGGTGATCCCGGCGGTCTCCGCGAGCAGCGGAGCGACGTAGGTGTAGACGGTGAGCACCGACAGCAGCCCGAGCACGAGGATGCCGAGGATCGTCAGGACCTTCGGGTCGGCGGCGACGGCGAGCCGGGCCCGCAGCCCCACCGGCGGGGGCGGCGGCACCGGGGGCAGCGCCACCCGCACCGCGACGGCCCCGAGCAGGCAGAGCAGCGCCACCGCGGCGAACACCCCGCGGAAGCCGAGCGGGGCGGCCAGCAGCGTCCCCGCGGGCACGCCGACGACGAGCGAGAGCGTGATGCCGGTGAACACCCCGGCGACGGCCCGGCCGCGCCGCTCCGGCGCGGCGAGCAGCGTGGCCGCGTGCGTCGCGGCCGGGGTGAACGCGGCCGCGCCGAGCGCGGTGAGCACCCGGCCGCCGAGCAGCAGCGGGTAGGTCGGGGCCAGCGCGGAGGCCAGGTTGCCGGCCCCGGCGACGAGCAGCGCCGCCGTCAGCACGTTGCGCCGCTCCCACCGCCCGAGCAGGGTGACCAGCACCGGCGCGCCGAACGCGTAGGCCAGCGCGAACGCCGTGGCGAGCTGCCCGGCGGCGGCGATCGTCACCCCGAGGTCGGCGCTGACGTCCGGCAGCACCCCGGAGACGACGTAGGCGCTGGTGCCAACGGCGAACGCGCCCGCGGCGAGCAGGATGAGGAGCACGGGCCAGCCTAGCCCGGCCCGGTCAGCCCGCGAGGGCCGCCACCGCCGCGATCTCCGGGCCCAGGAAGCGGCGGCCGAGCCGGCGGAAGGGCTCGGGGTCGCCGGTGGCGAGGAACTCGTGCGGCCCGCCCGGCCCGCCCGGCTCGCGGGCCAGCCCGGCCTCCCAGAGCACCCGGACCAGGTCCTTGGCCGTCTCCTCCGCGCTGGACACGAGCGTGACGTCCGGGCCGAGCACGATCTGGAGCACGCCCGCGAGCAGCGGGTAGTGCGTGCACCCGAGCACCACGGTGTCGACGCCGGCCCGCTGCAGCGGCTCCAGGTACCCCTGCGCGAGCCCGAGCACCTGCCGGCCGCTGGTCATCCCGCGCTCGACGAAGTCGACGAACCGCGGGCAGGCCACGGCGGTGACCCGCACGTCCCGCGCGGCCTGGAAGGCGTCCTGGTAGGCGCCGGACGCGATGGTGGCGCGGGTGCCGATGACGCCGATCCGGCCGCTGTGGGTGGCGGCGACGGCCCGGCGGACCGCGGGCCGGATCACCTCGACGACCGGCACCGGGTAGCGCTCGCGGATGTCGGGCAGGCAGGCCGCCGACGCGGTGTTGCAGGCCACGACGAGCGCCTTCATCCGGCGGGCGGCGAGCGCGTCGCCCACGGCGAGGGCGTGGCGACGGATGTCGGCGATGGCGAGCGGCCCGTAGGGGCCGTGGGCGGTGTCGCCGACGTAGACGATCCGCTCGGCCGGCAGCTGGTCGATCACGGCCCGGGCGACGGTCAGCCCGCCGACCCCGGAGTCGAAGATCCCGATGGGTGCGTCGGGGTCGGGCGTCACGCCCCGGAGCCTACGGCCGGGCGGTCGGCACGGGCGACGAGCCAGGCCCCGAGCACCCCGAACAGGGCGCCGAACAGGTGGCCCTGCCAGGAGATCCCCTCCTGGCCGGGCAGCACGCCGAACAGGATGCCGCCCCAGATCGCGAACAGCACCACGGCCAGCGCGATCTGCTTGGCGCTGCGGGCGAAGAAGCCGCGAGTGAGCAGGAAGGCCAGCCAGCCGAAGATCACCCCGGAGGCGCCGACGTGGTACTCCCCCGCCCCCGCCGTCAACCACACGGCCAGCCCGCCGCCGATCCAGATCAGCGCCGTGACCAGGACGAACTGCCGGATCCCGCCGGCCATCGCGAGGAACCCGAACACGAGGAAGGGCACGGTGTTGCCGAGCAGGTGCGGCCAGTCGCCGTGCAGCAGCGGGGCGAACGCGATGCCGTCCAGGCCCGAGCCGTCGCGGGCGACGATGCCGCCCGCGCGCTCCAGCGACTGCCCGCTCACGACGTCGGCGACCTCCACGACGTAGAGCAGCCCGGTCAGCGCCAGCATCGTCAGCGCTGCGGGCCGGACGGGGCTCGGCAGCACCCGGGAGATCGACCGGCGGGGCGGCGTGGGCGCGACCATGGGACCGAGGCTACCCGCGCGCCCGGCCGGGCGGGGGCGTTCGAGGAGGCCGGGGCGGGCGGCGCCGTCTCCCGCCCGGGCCCGCCCGCCGGCCGCCCCGGATCCCGGCTCCGGTCCCGCCCGCGCCCA
>JAPLAT010000344.1 GCA_026393175.1 Pseudonocardiales bacterium | reverse complement strand
GTGACCGCCGGCCCGGCCGGGGCTCGCGGCACCGCGCAGGGCTCCGAGGAGGCGGTTCATGAGAGGCATGGAAGGGCTCCGTTCCGTTCGGCGCGTGCGTGAGGGCCCGTGGTGGCCGGGCGACGCGTTCACTCGATCCGGTGACGGGATGCCCGGTTCGCGGGCGCCGGAAACGCCAGGTGTGACGCCGGTCACGCATAGCCGGTCAGCGGGCGGGACCACCCGAGACGGTGAGGACGCCGCCGACGGTGTGCCGCAACCAGGCCAGCAGGGTGCTGTCGTCGAGGGTGAGCGGCACCTCGGGGCCCGACCAGCTCAGCAGCACCACGGGCTGGTTCGCGAGCGCGTCGCGGAGCAGCGCCCCGAGCTCCGGGGTCGCCCGCACCGTCCGGCCCCCGTGGGAGACCTCGGTGGACTGCGGCGGGGCCCCCGCGGCGTCGGCGCCGGTGCGCAGCACGTAGCCGCACCCGTGCCGGTCGTCGTAACCGGTGACCACCACGGCCCTGCCCCTTTCCCCGCCACCCGGCAGACCGGTGGCGCACGCGGCGGCGAGCCTATCGGCAGAACCGGTGAGCAGCCTCACCGCCGCACCCGTTTGCCGTGCGGATACCGCCCGGTAACAATGACGGCAGGAGTCGCCCGCCGCGCCGACACCCCGCAGCGGGTGGCAGAGTCGCAGCATCCACGGGGCGGTGTACGAGTCAGCGCTCCCGGCAAGACCAGTCAGCGGAGGAAGTCCGCACCGGCAGGAGGTCGAAGAGGTCCGATGAACATCGTCGTGCTCGTCAAGCAGGTGCCCGACACCTACTCCGAACGCAAACTCCGTGACTCGGACGGCGTCCTGGACCGCGAGGCCACCGACGCGGTCCTCGACGAGATCAACGAGCGCGCCGTCGAGGCCGCCCTGCAGATCAAGGAGGCCGGTGACGCGGAGGTGACGGTCCTGACGATGGGCCCGGACCGCGCCACCGACGCGATCCGCAAGGCGCTGTCGATGGGTGCCGACAAGGCCGTGCACCTCTCCGACGAGGCGCTGGCCGGCTCCGACGCCATCACCACGGCGAAGGCCCTGGCGAAGGCGATCGGCACCGTCGGCGACGTCGACCTGGTCATCGCCGGCAACGAGGCCTCCGACGGCCGCGGCGGGGCGATGGCCGCGATGGTGGCCGAGCTGCTGGGCTTCCCGGCGCTCACCCACGCCCGCGAGGTCTCCGTCGAGGGCACCGCGGTCACCGTGAAGCGCGAGACCGACGACGGCGTCACGCACCTGTCCGCGGACCTGCCCGCCGTCGTCTCCGTCGGCGAGAAGATCAACGAGCCGCGCTACCCCTCGTTCAAGGGGATCATGGCCGCGAAGAAGAAGCCGGTCACCACGCTGTCGCTCGCCGACGCGGGGCTGGACGCCGGCGAGGTCGGTCTGGGCAACGCGCTCACCACCGTCACCTCCGCGTCCCCGAAGCCGCCCAAGGCGGCCGGGGAGAAGATCGAGGACGAGGGCGACGGCGGGTCGAAGATCGCCGCGTTCCTGGTCGGCCAGAAGCTCATCTGAGGAAGGGACAAGAGACATGGCAGAGGTGCTGGTCCTCGTCGACCACCTCGAGGGTGAGATCAAGAAGAGCACGTACGAGCTGCTGACCGCGGCCCGGGCGCTCGGCGAGCCCTCCGCGGTCGTCGTCGGCGCGGCGGGCACGGCGGCCAAGCTGGCCGACGGGCTCAAGGAGCACGGCGCGGAGACCATCTACGTCGCCGAGACCGACCGGACCGACTTCCTCACCCCCGAGGTCGACGTCCTGGCCGCGCTCGTGGCGGAGAAGGACCCGGCCGCGGTGCTGATCGGCGTGTCGGCCGACGGCAAGGAGATCGCGGGCCGGCTGGCCGTGCGCACGAACTCCGCGTGGCTCAACGACGTCGTCGGCGTCGAGGACGGGAGCGTGACGCACTCGGTGTTCGGCGGCGCGTACATCGCGCAGGCGAAGGCGAACACCGCGCACCCGGTGATCACGCTGCGCCCCGGTTCGGTGGAGATCTCCCCGGCCGCGGGTGCGGGCGCGGAGCAGGCGGTGGAGGTCCCGGCCGCGTCGGGCCGCCAGGCCACCGTCACCAGCCGCGAGCCGATCACCGGCGGCGACCGTCCCGAGCTCACCGAGGCCAGCGTCGTGGTCTCCGGTGGCCGCGGGGTCGGGTCGGCGGACGACTTCCAGCTCGTGGAGACCCTGGCCGACACCCTGGGTGCGGCCGTGGGCGCCTCGCGCGCGGCGGTCGACTCGGGCTACTACCCGCACCAGTTCCAGGTCGGGCAGACCGGCAAGACCGTCTCGCCGCAGCTCTACATCGCGCTCGGCATCTCCGGTGCGATCCAGCACCGCGCGGGGATGCAGACGTCGAAGACGATCATCGCGGTGAACAAGGACCCGGAGGCGCCGATCTTCGAGATCGCCGACTTCGGCGTCGTGGGCGACCTGTTCACCGTGGCGCCCCAGCTCAAGGACGAGATCGCCAAGCGCAAGTCCTGATCGTCCGCCCCTGCACGGATTGCAGCAAAGCCACTTTCACGCCGTCTGGTTGCGTGAAAGTGGCTTTGCTGCAATGCGGGGGCGGGGTGCGGGTCACCTCCGCTCGGTAGGAAGCGCCTGTGACCTCCTCGCAGGTGCTCGTGGCGAGCCCACCGGCCGCCGCGTCCCGGTACTCCCTGCTGCTGACCACCGACGACGACGAGGTGCGCGCCGCCCAGCGCCTGCGCCACCGGGTGTTCGCCGGTGAGCTCGGCGCCGTCCTGCACAGCCCCGAGCCGGGCCTCGACGTCGACCGCTTCGACGCCTACTGCGACCACCTCGTCGTCCGCGAGGACGCGACGGGGGAGATCGTCGGCACCTACCGCGTGCTGCCGCCCGCCCGGGCCCGCGCGGCGGGCGGGCTCTACGCCGAGGGCGAGTTCGCCGTCGACGCCCTGGACCCGCTGCGCCCGTCGCTCGTCGAGACCGGCCGGTCCTGCGTCGACCCGGCCCACCGCGGCGGCGCCGTCATCGGCCTCGTCTGGGCCGGGCTGGCCCGCTACATGCTGCTCACCGGCAACCGCTGGCTCGTCGGCTGCGCCAGCGTGCCCCTCACCGACGGCGGCACCCTCGCCGCGGGGGTGCACGACCGGGTCGTCGCGGAGCACCTCGCCCCGCCCGAGCACCGCGTCCGCCCGCGCCGCCCGTGGGACCCCGCCGGCGTCGCCCGCGCGCCGCGCACGCCGTTCCCGCCGCTGCTGCGCGGCTACCTGCGCCTGGGGGCCCGGGTCTGCGGCCCGCCCGCCCACGACCCGGACTTCGACTGCGCCGACTTCCTCGTCCTCCTGGGCCTGGACCACATGGACGCCCGCTACGCGCGCTTCTTCCTGGGGCCCGACGGTGCAGCAAAGCCACTTTCACGCAACGAGGTGGCGTGAAAGTGGCTTTGCTGCAACCGGGGGGCGCGCACCACCGCCTCACCACGTGGGTCCCCGCGTTCGTCTGCACCCCGGCGTGCCTGCCCGAGGGCGGCCCGCGGGTCGGCGCGGCGCGGTTCGGGCTCCGGCTCGCGATACTGCTCGCCGTGCTCGTGGCGACCGCTGCCGGGATCGTGCTGCTCCGGGGCGGTGCGCAGGCGGCGTGGCGGCGGTGGACCGCCCGCGCGGCCCTGCGCGCGGCCGGGGTGCGGCTGCGGACGGCGGGCGGGCCCCTGCTCCCCGGTGCCGGCGCGCTCGTCGTCGCCAACCACCTGTCCTGGATCGACGTCCTGGCCCTCGACGCCGTCGGCCCGGTGCGGATGCTGGCGAAGCGAGAGGTCGCCGGGTGGCCGCTGCTCGGCGGGCTGGCCGTCCGCGCCGGGGCGCTGTTCGTCGACCGGGCCGGGCTGCGCTCGCTGCCCGCGACGGTCGCGGAGACGGCCACGGCGCTGCGGTCGGGGTCCCTGGTCGGCGTCTTCCCCGAGGGCACGACGTGGTGCGGCGCCGCGGCCGGGACGTTCCGCCGCGCGGCGTTCCAGGCCGCCGTCGACGCCGGGGTGCCGGTCCGGCCGGTGGCGATCGTGCTGCGCGGGCCGGACGGCGGGCCGACCGGGGCCGGGGCGTTCGTCGGCGACCAGACGCTGTGGGACTCCCTGTGCCGGGTCCTGCGCTCGCCGGGGCTGGAGTGCGACCTGACGCTGCTCCCGGCCCTGCCCCCGCACGCGGACCGGCGCGCGCTCGCCGCCGCCGCGGCCCGCGCCGTCGGCGAGGTCACCGGCGTGCCGCACCCCGTGCCGGTGCGCCGCCCGCGGGCCCCCGTCCGGGCCGCCGCCTGAGTCCCCGCGGACTATCCTGGGCGGCGTGACCACGACAGCCGGCGGCTCCACCTACCTGGACCACGCGGCGACCACGCCGATGCTGCCCGCCGCCGTCGCCGCGATGAGCGAGGCGCTGGGCCGCACCGGCAACGCGTCGTCGCTGCACTCCGCGGGCCGCCGGGCCCGGCGCGAGGTCGAGGAGTCGCGCGAGCGCATCGCCGCCGTCGTGGGTGCGCGCCCGTCGGAGGTCGTGTTCACCGCGGGGGGCACCGAGAGCGACAACCTCGCCGTGAAGGGCCTGTTCTGGTCGCGCCACGGCGCGGACTCCCGCCGCACCCGCGTCCTCGTGCCCGGCATCGAGCACCACGCCGTGCTGGACTCCGCCGAGTGGCTCGCCCAGCACGCGGGCGCCCGGGTGGAACTGCTCCCCGTCGACGCCGAGGGCCGCGTCCGGCCCGAGACGCTGCGCGCCGCGCTGGCCGCCGACCCGGACTCCGTCGCGCTGGTCAGCGTCATGTGGGCCAACAACGAGGTCGGCACCGTCAACCCGGTGCGCGAGCTCGCCGAGGTCGCCCACGAGTTCGGCGTGCCCCTGCACACCGACGCGGTGCAGGCCGTCGGCATCCTGCCCGTCGACTTCGCCGCGTCCGGGGTCGACGCGCTCACCCTCACCGGCCACAAGCTCGGCGGGCCGTACGGCGCGGGCGCCCTCCTGCTCGGGCGCTCGGTGGAGCTCACGCCGCTGCTGCACGGCGGCGGCCAGGAGCGCGACGTCCGCTCCGGCACGCTCGACACCCCCGCCGTCGTCGGCCTGGCCACCGCCGTCGAGGCGTCGGTCGCCGACGCCCCCCGGCGCGCCGAGGTGCTCGCCGGGCTGCGCGACGACCTGGTCGGCAAGATCCGCGCGGGGGTCCCGGACGCCACCCTCAACGGCGACCCGGGCACCGGCGTCATCGACGGCGGCCCGTCGCGGCTGCCCGGCAACGCGCACCTGTCCTTCCCCGGCTGCGAGGGCGACTCGCTGCTCATGCTGCTCGACGCGCACGGCATCGAGTGCTCCACCGGGTCGGCCTGCACGGCCGGTGTCGCCCAGCCCAGCCACGTGCTGCTCGCGATGGGCGCCGACGAGTGCACCGCGCGCGGGTCGCTGCGGTTCTCCCTGGGCCACACGTCCACCGCCGCCGACGTCGAGGCCGTCACGGCCGTGATCGGCCAGGTCGTGGAGCGGGCCAGGAGGGCGGGCACGCGATGACGGTCGAGCGCCCGTGAAGGTCCTGGCCGCCATGAGCGGCGGGGTCGACTCCGCCGTCGCCGCGGCCCGGGCCGTCGACGCCGGGCACGAGGTCGTCGGCGTGCACCTCGCGCTGTCCGAGACCCCCGCCGCCCTGCGCGCCGGCTCGCGCGGCTGCTGCTCCCGGGAGGACGCCGCGGACGCCCGCCGCGCGGCCGACGTCCTCGGCATCCCGTTCTACGTGTGGGACCTCGCCGCCCGGTTCCGCGAGGACGTGGTGGACGACTTCGTCGCCGCCTACGCCGCGGGGGAGACCCCGAACCCGTGCCTGCGGTGCAACGAGAAGATCAAGTTCTCGGCCCTGCTCGACCGGGCGCTGGGCCT
>JAPLAT010000569.1 GCA_026393175.1 Pseudonocardiales bacterium | reverse complement strand
TCCAGCAGCCGACGCCGCAGGGGAGCGGCCGCGGCGGCGAAGCCGGCCTGGGCGCGGGCGTACTCGGCCCGCCCGGCCGGGGTCTCGATCCGGACGGGGGAGAGGCCGTGGGCGGAGAGGTCGTAGGGGCTCGCGCGCATGTCGAGCTCGCGGACGTCGACGGCCAGGGCGAAGCAGTCGGCCAGCAGCTCGCCCGGGACGGCGGGGGAGAGCTTGTAGGCCCACTTGTAGAGGTCCATGGTGGCGTGCAGGCAGCCCGGCTGCTCCAGCGCGACCTGGTCCTCGCGGGCCGGCTGCAGCGCGTTCAGCGGCCGCGCGGCGGCGGTGAAGAAGCGGAACGCGTCGTGGTGGGAGCACTGCACGGGCAGCGACTCGACCACCGCGTCGGTGCCGGCGGCCCCGAGCCGCAATGGGACGGCGCCGTGGCGGGGGGCGTCGGTGCGGTAGACCATGGCCCACTCGTGGAGGCCGAAGCAGCCCAGCCGCGGGGGCCGGGCCGCCGTGGCCGCCAGCAGGGAGCGCACGAACTCCGCGGTGCGGCGGACCCGGTCGGGCAGGACGGCCGGGTCGAGCCGCACGCGGTCGCCGTCGCGGACGTGGCCGGGGAGGTCGGGGAACGCGGCGGCGTCGTGCAGGACCACGCCCGGGCCGGGGTGCCACTGCTCGAGCCGCACGGGCCGCAGCGAGTAGTAGGTGAAGAGGAAGTCCAGCACCGGGTGGGCCTCGCCGCGGCGGCGGCGCTCACGGTGCGGCACCGTCCAGCGCTCCATACGGGTGCGGTGGGCCGCGGCGCGCTCCCGCCACGCGGGCCCGTCGAGCACCGGCACGGCGACGACGCTACCCGCGACCTACGGCGACCGGACCGGCTCCCCGGCGTGGGTGGCGTCGCGGACCGTGCCGACGTAGCGCTCGATGAGGTCCTCCATCGTCACGAGGCCGACGGTCGTGCCGTCCGCGTCGACGGCCCGGCCAAGGTGGGCGCGGTGGCGGCGCAGCACCGACAGCGCCTCGTCCAGCCGCGCCGCGAGCGGGACCTCGGGCAGCGCGCGCACCCGGGCGGCGGGCACGGCGGCGCCCGGGGGGAGGTCGAGGATGTCCTTGACGTGCACGTAGCCGGTCAGCCGGCCGTCGCCCGCCCGCAGCGGGAAGCGGGAGAAGCCGGTCTCGGCCACGGCGGCGGCCACGTCGTCCACGCCGGGCCGGGCCGGCACCGTGACCAGGTCCGCCGTCGGGATGACGACGTCGGCCACCGTGGCCTGCGCGGAGTCCAGCGTCCGGGTGAGCCGGCTCGTCTCCTCGTCGTCGAGCAACCCCTCGCGGCGCGACTCGGTGATGAGGTCGGCGATCTCCCCGGTGGTGAACGCGGCCTCCAGCTCGTCGCGCGGCTCCACCCCGACCAGGCGCAGCACGCCGTTGGCGAGGAAGTTGAACAGCCCGATCAGCGGGCGGGCGGCCTGGGTGAACACGAGGAACGGCGGCACGAGCAGCATCGCGGCCCGCTCCGGTCCGGCGATCGCGATGTTCTTGGGCACCATCTCGCCCAGCACCATGTGCGCGGTGACGACGATCGCCAGCGAGACGGCGAACGCGACCGCGTGCACCACGGCCTCGGGCAGCCCGAGCAGCCCGAGCGGGGCCTCGATGAGGTGGGCGACCGCGGGCTCGCCGAGCCGGCCCAGCAGCAGCGAGCAGATCGTGATGCCCAGCTGCGACGCCGCGAGCATCCGGGAGAGGTCGGCGTGCGCGCGCAGCACCGTGCGGGCGGTGCCGACGCCGCCGGCGGCCAGCGACTCCAGCCGGTCGCGGCGGGCCGAGACCAGCGCGAACTCGGCGCCGACGAAGAACGCGTTGCCGCCCAGCAGGGCGATCGCCGCGAGCAGGGCGAGCAGGTCGCCGCCGGTCATCGCGGCCCCCCGGCGTCCGGGTGCATCCGCAGCTCGGCGACGCGGTGGCGGTCGCGGCGGGTGACGGTGAACCGCCTGCCGTCGACGACGAGCTCGTCGCCGACGTCGGGGATGCGGCCCAGCCGGGCCAGCACCATCCCGGCCAGCGTCTCGTAGGGGCCCTCGGGCATCGCGAACCCGGTGGCCTGCTCCACCTCGTCGCCGCGCAGCAGGCCCGCGACGAGCCAGCCGCCGTCCGCGAGCGGGCGCACCCGCGGGGTCTCGCCGCCGTCGTGCTCGTCGTGGACGTCGCCGACGATCTCCTCGATGAGGTCCTCGAGCGTGACCAGCCCCGCGGTGCCGCCGTACTCGTCGACCACGACCGCCATCTGCAGCCCGGACCCGCGCAGCCGGGTGAGCAGGGCGTCGCCGTCGAGCGAGCCGGGCACGACGGGCACCTCCTGCACCAGCCCGCGCAGCGGGACGCCCCGGTCCGGCACCCCGACCGCCTGCTTGACGTGCACGACGCCCAGCACCTCGTCGGGGTCGCCCGCGTCGACGGGGAAGCGGGAGAAGCCGGTGCGCCGGGCGAGGGCGACGAGGTCGTCGAGCGTGTCGTCGGCGGCCAGGGACGTGACCCGGACCCGCGGGGTCATGAGGTCCTCCGCGACCCGGTCGGTGAAGCGCAGCGAGCGGTCCAGCAGGGTGGCCGTGCCCTCGTCGAGGGTGCCGTGCTCGGCCGAGGCCCGCACCAGCGAGCTCAGCTCGCGCGGCGAGCGGGCCGAGCGCAGCTCCTCCGCCGGCTCCACGCCCAGCCGGCGCACGACGGCGTTGGCCGCGGTGTTCAGCGCGCCGATGAGACCGCGGAAGGCGTGGGCGAACCCGCTCTGCAGCCAGACGACCGCGCGGGCCGTGCGCAGCGGGTCGGCGATGGCGAGGTTCTTGGGCACGAGCTCGCCGAAGACCATCGACAGCGTGGTCACCAGCAGCAGCGACAGCACGGTGGCCGTGGTGGCGGCGGGGCCCTCGCCCAGGCCCAGGGCGTCGAGGCCCGGCCGGAACAGCGATGCGATCGCCGGCTCCGCGATGTAGCCGGTGACGAGCGTGGTCACCGTGATGCCCAGCTGGCTGCCCGAGAGCTGGAAGGACAGGTTGCGGTGGGCCCGCTGCACGGTGTGCGCGCGCCGGTCACCGACCTCGGCGACGTGGGCGTCGACCTGGCTGCGCTCCAGCGCGGTGAGGGCGAACTCCGACGCCACGGAGACCGCGGTGCCGAAGGTGAGGGCCAGTACGGCCAGCAGGCCCAGGACCGACAGCAGGACCGCCACGGGAACTCCTCTCGGCCGGCGCGCCAGTGTAGGGCGCCCGGCCGAGGTACCCGCGCGGGTGCGGGGCCCATCCGTGACATGCGCCTCCCCGTGCGGTGCCGGCCCGCCCGGGCACCTAGGTTGACAGCCCATGAACGGCAGGCGCCCATGACCGGCCGCAGCCCCGTGCGCGAGGCGTCGTCGCCGTTCGTCGACTTCGACCGGGCGTCGTGGGCGCGGCTGGGGGAGTCCACGCCGCTCCCGCTGACCGCCGCCGAGCTCGACCGCGTCCGCAGCCTCGGCGACGAGGTCGACCTCGCCGAGGTGCGCGAGGTCTACCTGCCGCTGTCGCGGCTGCTCACCCTGCACGTCCAGGAGGGCGGGCGGCTCTACCGCGCCTACCGCACGTTCCTCGGGGCGCAGAGCGCGCGCACGCCGTTCGTCATCGGGGTGGCCGGGTCGGTGTCGGTCGGCAAGTCCACGACCGCGCGGCTGCTCAAGCTGCTGCTGGCCCGCTGGCCGCAGCACCCGCGCGTCGAGCTGGTGACGACCGACGGGTTCCTGCTGCCCAACGCCGAGCTGACCCGCCGCGACCTCATGAGCCGCAAGGGCTTCCCGGAGAGCTACGACCGCCGCGCCCTGCTCCGGTTCGTCACCGAGGTGAAGGCGGGCCGGGCCGAGGTGACGGCGCCGGTGTACTCCCACCTGGTCTACGACATCGTCCCCGACGAGCGGCTCACCGTCCGCCGCCCCGACATCCTGCTGCTGGAGGGGCTCAACGTGCTCCAGCCGGCGTCCGCGCAGCCGGGCCGCACGGCGCTGGCCGTCAGCGACTTCATCGACTTCTCCGTCTACGTCGACGCCGCCACCGACGACATCCGCCGCTGGTACGTGGAGCGGTTCCTGCGGCTGCGCGAGACCGCGTTCCGCGACCCGGACTCCTACTTCCGCCGCTACGCCCTGCTCGACGAGCGGCAGGCCGTCGAGCGGGCGGAGAGCATCTGGGAGGAGATCAACGGGCCGAACCTGCGCCAGAACATCCTGCCCACCCGGGGCCGCGCGAGCCTGGTCCTGCGCAAGGGCCCCGGACACGACGTCACCGGGGTGCGGTTGCGCAAGGTCTGAGCTGGCACCATGTCCGGATGGCGCCGGTCGACAGCACCGAGATCGAGGACGACGAGCTCACCGATCTCGCCGTCCACCTGCGCATCGTCGTGGGCCGGCTGCACCGCCGCATCCGCATCGACGGGCGCGAGTCGATCCCGCCGCTGCAGCTCTCCGCGATGGTCACCGTGGAGCAGCACGGGCCGCTGCGGCTCTCCGAGCTGGCGCGGCGCGAGGCCGTCACCGCGCCGACGATGAGCCGGGTGCTCTCCGCGCTCGACGACCAGGGCCTGGTCGTGCGCACCCCCGACCCACAGGACGCCCGCGGCGTGCTCATCACGCTGTCCGAGCTGGGCGTCACGCGGCTGGCGGAGGTGCGGACCCAGCGCACGGCGCTCGTCGCCCGCCGGATCGCCCGGCTCGACGACGCCCAGCGCCGCACCCTCGCCGACGCGATGCCCGCGCTCGAGGCGCTGCTGGTGGACGACGCGGACTGAGCCCCGGGCCGCCGCGCGCCCCCGGGCCGCCGCGCGCCCCCGGGCCGCAGCGCGTCGCAGCAAAGCCACTTTGCCGCAACGAGGTTGCGTGAAAGTGGCTTTGCTGCAACCGGGGGGGGCTAGGGGTGGGCCGGTTCCCGGTCGCCGCCGAGCAGCAGGGTGGCGATCCCCGCCACCGGCAGCGCGACGAGCAGGACGAACGCCAGCGGCACGCCCACGACCGACGACAGCCCGCCGACCAGGGCGGCGCCGACGCTCGCGCCGGTGAGGAACACCAGCGTCGCGATGCCCAGGGCCACGCCCCGCTGCTCGCCGGCCACCGCCGACCCCACCGAGGAGATCATCGCAGGCTGGCCGATGCCGAACGCCACCGTCACCAGGACGACGGCCAGCGCCAGCAGCACGGGGGAGGCGAGCACCCCGCCCAGCGCCGCCACCAGCAGCGCGACGATCGCGGTGGGGCAGGCGATGGCGATCGTGCGCCGCGGCCCGATCCGGGCCAGCAGCCGGCGGGCCACCGGCGGCGAGGCGAACCCGAACGCCGCGGCGGGCAGCAGCAGGGCCCCGGTGGCGAGCGGGCTCCAGCCCCAGGACGCCGCGGCCAGCGGCACGCCCAGCAGCAGGGCGAACCAGCTCGCCGGGACGGCCGCGGCGGCGAACGCGCTGCGCAGCACCGTGCCGTTGGTGATGATCGCGCGGGGCAGGAAGCCGTCGGGCCGGGCGCGCACCCGCAGGGCCACGAGCGGCACGCCGGCGGCGACCAGGACCGCGCCGACGGTCGCCGCCACCGGCCCGGCGGAGGGCGACTGGATGAGCAGGACCAGGCCGGACGCCGCGACCGCGACGAGCGCCGCCCCGGGGACGTCGATCCGCTCGCCGCTGCCGCCCGCCGGGGCGCTGCGCCACAGCGCGGGCAGCGCCAGCAGGCCGACGGCGGGCAGCGCGAGGGCCCAGCGCCACCCGCCGAGCGCCTCCAGGCCGCCGCCGAGGACCGGGCCGAGGGCGCTGAGGGTCGCGGCCACGCCGGCGATCCGGCCCAGCGCCGACCCCTGCTCCGGGCCCGACCAGCGGGCGCTGATCAGGGCCGTGGCCAGCACCGGGACCGACGCCGACCCCAGCCCCTGGACGATGCGGGCGCCCAGCAGCACGGGGAACGTCGGGGCCAGCGCGGCGACGAGCGCGCCGAGGCCCATCGCCGTCACGCCGGCGACCAGGGGCACCCGGATCCCGACCATGTCGGCGAGCCGCCCGTGCGTGGGCGTCGCGACGGCGAGGGCGACGGTGTAGGCGGAGACGATCCACGCGGCGGTGGCGGCGGTGATGCCGAGGTCGCCCGCCAGCTCCGGCAGCGCGACCGTCACCGCCGACGTCGAGGTGCCCGCGAGACCGAACAGGAGCCCGAGGAGGACGGCGGCCCGCCCGGAGGAATGCACGATGGTGTGCAACGGCAACGATCCGGTGCCCATTCCCCGCGGCCCGTCCCGTGTTGCCCCGGGCCCGGCGCATCTGCTCGAATGCCCGTCGTGATCCCGCCCGTGCTCGAGCCGTTCTGGCCGTCCCGGCGGGTCGCGCACGTCGACGGGCCCTGCCGCGGGTAGCGCTCACCGCCCGTGCCCGCCCACCACCCGCCGAGGTCGCCGTGTCGCCCCTGTCCCGCCGCCATCTGCTCACCGGCCTGGCCGCCACGGGCCTCCTCGCCGGCTGCGCCCTGCCCGGCACGGTCCGCTCCGGGGGAGGCCCCGCGACCGGGGCCGGCGCCACCGGCCCGGCACTCGTGCCCCCGCCCGCGGTCCCGGCGACCGGGGAGCTGTCGTTCGCCCACTGGCGCGGCGAGGACCGGGAGGTCCTCGACCGGATCATCGCCGCGTTCGTCGCCGAGAACCCCGACGCGTCGGTGCGCCAGGACATCAGCCCGTCCAACGACTACCAGTCCACGGCCCTGCTGCGGGTGCGCCGCGGCGGCACCGGGGACGTGTTCACCGCGTTCCGCGGCGCCCAGTTCGTCGACATGGTCGACGCCGGGCTCTACGGCGACCTGTCCGCGCAGCCGTTCACCGACAACTACCTGCCCCGGCTCGTCCGCTCGGGCCGTGACGCGAGCGGCAACCAGCTCGGCCTGCCCTACCAGTACGTGTTCAACATGCCGCTGGTGAACACCGACCTGCTCGCGGCCGCCGGCACGGGCGTCCCGGCAGACTGGGACGGCTTCCTGGCGCTGTGCGAGACGCTGCGCGGCCGGGGCGTCACCCCGATCGCCTGGCCCGGCGGGGAACCGGCCAATGCCGGGCAGCTGCTCAACTCCATGGTCATGAACAACGCGCCGTTCGACGACATGTTCACCCGCATCGAGGCCGGCACCGCGCGCGTCACCGACGACTGGTTCCTCACCACCCTGCGGCAGTACACCGAGCTCGCGCCGTTCTTCCAGGAGGGGGCGCTCGGGGCGTCGAGCGAGCCGTGCCAGCAGCTGTTCGCCACCGGCGGCGCGGCGATGCTCGCCACCGGCACGTTCCACCTCACCGCGGTGCGCCGGCTCGGCGCGGCGTTCCCGATCGACCTGGTCGCGCCGATCACGGTCGCCGCCGACGCGGCCCGCTACCAGGGCGTCGCGAACGCGACGTTCCTCGTCGGGGTGTCCACGGCCTCGCAGCGGCAGGACTCCGCCGTGGCGTTCGTGGAGTACCTGTCGCGGCCGGAGGTGGCCGGGCTGTACGCGAACGGCACGGTGCAGCACTCCACCGTGGCCGGGGTCGAGTACACCGATCCCGACCTGCGGGCCACCGCCCGCTGGCTCGACGCGGAGGTCCTGCTGGCGCCGCGCTTCCAGTTCGAGAACCTCGACATCCGCTCCGCCGTGGAGAACGCCTGCGTCGAGGTGGTGCGCGGCGTGCCAGTCGAGCAGGCCGCCGAGTCCGCGCAGACGATCGTCGACCAGAGGCGGGCCGGATGACCGCGCTGTCCGACGCGCCCGCGCCCACCCGCACCCGGGAGCCGCGGCCGCGCAGGCCCGGCACCGTCACCCGGCCGTCGCGGGCGCTGTGGCTGTTCGCCGCGCCCGCGCTGGTCGTCTACGCCTACTTCTTCGCCGCCCCCGCGCTGCAGACGTTCCTGTACTCGATCACCGACTGGGACGGCTACAGCGCCGAGTTCTCCTGGGTCGGGCTGGACAACTTCGCCTCCGTGCTCGGCGCGGACGACCAGTTCCGCAACGCCGCGGCCAACAGCCTGCAGTTCACGCTGCTCGTCGCGGTGGGCCAGACCCTGCTCTCGCTGGCCCTGGCCGTGCTGCTCGTGCGCACCACCCGGGCCTCGACCGTGCTGCGGGCGATCTTCTTCTTCCCGGCGATCCTGTCCAGCGTCGCGGTCGCGTTCGTCTGGAAGTTCGCGCTGGAGGGCAGCGGGCTGCTGGCCGAGCCGCGCACGGCGATCCTGTGGCTGGCGATGGTGCAGGTGTGGGCGCACGCGGGCCAGCTCATGGTGGTGTTCATCGCCGGGCTGCAGCAGATCCCGGAGATGTACTACGAGGCGGCGAAGGTCGACGGCGCGTCGCGCTGGCAGCGGTTCCGGTTCATCACGCTGCCGCTGGTGGCGCCGACCGCGCTGATCGTGCTCGCCTACACGACGGTGCAGTCGTTCAAGGCGTTCGACCTGGTGCTGGGTCTCGCCGGGAACCCGCCGAACCCGCCGCTGGACATCCTCGCCACCCGCATCTACGCCGGGTTCGCCGACTCCCGCTTCGGCTATGCCGCGGCCGAGTCGGTGGTGTTCCTGGTGCTCATCGCGCTGGTCACCTGGCTGCAACGGCGGGCGATCGCGCGGACGCCGGGGGTGGAGTCATGACCTACCGGCTCGGTCGTGGCGCCGCGCTGGCCGTCTACTCGCTCATCATCGTGGTGCCGCTGCTGGTGGTGATGCTGGGCACGTTCAAGACCACGCAGGAGCTGTTCGCGTCCCCGCTGGGGCTCCCGGCCGCGCCCACGGGCGACAACTACGCGACCGTGCTGGCCGACGGGCAGATCACCGTGGCGCTGCGCAACAGCGTGATCGTCACGACCTGCGTCGTGCTGCTGACGCTCGCGCTGGCCTCGGCCGCGGCGTACGCGTTCGCCCGCCTGCGCGGCGCGCTGGCCGTGGCCGCGTACGGGTTCGTCGTCGCCGGGCTCGCGGTGCCGGTGCAGGCGGCGATGGTGCCGCAGTTCGTGCTGTTCGACCTGCTCGGGCTGACCGACTCGCTGTTCGGGCTGGTGGTCGTGCAGACCGTCACCGGGCTGCCGGTGGCGGTGTTCATCCTGACCGGGTTCATGCGTTCGCTGCCGCGGGAGCTGTTCGAGGCCGCCGACATCGACGGCTCGGGCCCGTGGCGCACGTTCACCTCGATCGTGCTCCCGCTGTCCACGCCGTCGCTGGCCGCGGCCGCGATCTTCCTGCTGGTGATCTCCTGGAACGACCTGCTCTACCCGCTGCTGTTCATCACCGACCCCGCGAACCGGACGCTGCCGCTGGCGGTGCTGGGCTTCACCGGGGAGTACCTCACGGACTACCCGCTGCTGTTCACCGGCGTCATCGTGGCGTCGGCGCCGCTGGCGATCGCGTACGTGTTCCTGCAGCGCTGGTTCGTGGCCGGGCTGACGGCGGGGTCGGTCAAGGGATGACGCACCTGGTCACGACGCTCATGTCGTGGCAGCTGGACGGTCCGACGCTGCGGCTCACCCTGCTCGCGGAACCGGCCGAGCGCTCGCACACCGGCGGCTGGCTGACCGCCGCCGCCGACGGCGTCGAGACGACGCTGCCGAACCTGCCCCCGCACCTGCCCGTCCCGGCCGGGGCGGCGGCCCCGCGGGAGCTGACGGTCGAGGTCGTCGACGACGGGGTGGTGCGGTTCCGGTCCGGCCCGGATCTGCCGCCCCTGGGCGTCCTCGTCGCGGAGCCGGCGCCGCGGCCGGTGGAGGTGCTCGACACCGGCGACGGCCTGGTCCTGTCCGGGCCGGGGGTCGCCGTGCGGGTGCGGGCCCGACCGTTCGGCGTCACCGTGCTCGGCGAGGGCGGGCACCTGGCCGCCCGCACCGCCGAGCACGTCCGGCAGACCGACGGGCTGCCGCTGGCCCCCGCCCTGCGGTTCGACGGCCCGCACCCGGTGCTGGCCCTCGCCGTCGACGGCCGCCCGGTGCACGGGTTCGGCGAGCAGTTCGCGGCGTTCGACCTGCGCGGCCGGTCGCTCGTGCTGCGGGTCGCCGACGCGATGGGCACCGCCACCGGCCTGGCCTACAAGCCCGCGCCCGTCTGGCACGCGGCCGGGCACCTCGGGTTCCTGCACACCGGCGCGGTCGTGGACGCCGACGTCGGGCAGGCCGTCCCGGACGCGCTCGTGCTCGGCGTGCGGGACGCGACGCTGGACCTGTTCCTCGTCGCCCACCCCGACCCGCGGGAGCGCCTGCGCCGCTACACCGCGCTGACCGGCCGCGCGCCGGAGCCGCCGGACTGGGCGCTGGGCTTCTGGCTGGGCCGCTGCCGGTACCGCTCCGCGGCGCAGATGCTGGAGGTGGCCGACCGGCTCGTCGCCGAGGGCATCCCGGCCGACGTGCTGCACTGCGACCCCGACTGGCTCCGCGTCGACCGGCTCAACTGCGACTTCGACTGGAACACCGACCGGTTCGGCGACCCGGCCGCGTTCGTCGCGGCCCTCGCGCGGCGCGGGCTGCGGCTCTCGCTGTGGGAGCTGCCCTACCTCGACCCCGCGTCGCCGCTGCACGCCGAGGCGCTCGCGGCCGGGCACCTCGTCGTCGACGCGGCGGGCGAGCCGGTGCCCGTCACCGGCACCCCGACGCCGGACGGGCGCCCGCGCGCGCTGGTCGACCTGGGCGCGCCGGCCACCCGCGAGTGGTGGGCGAAGCTGCACCGCCCGCTGCTCGACGCCGGGGTGGCCGTGTTCAAGACCGACTTCGGCGAGGGCCTGCCCGACGGCGCCGCGCTCACCGGGGTGCCGCCTGCGCACGCGCACAACCTGTACCCGCTGCGCTACCACTCCGCCGTCGCCGCGGCGGGGTCCGACCACGGCGCGGGGCTGATCTGGGCCCGCGCCGGCTGGGCGGGCTCGCAGCGGTACCCGACGGGCTGGGCGGGGGACGCCGCGGCCACCGTCGACGGCATGCGGGCCACGCTGCGCGGCGGGCTGAACGCGGCCCTGTCGATCCCGGGCTGGTGGAGCCACGACATCGGCGGGTTCTCCGCAGGCACCGGGAGCCCGGCGCTGTACGCGCGCTGGCTGCAGTTCGGGGCGCTGTCGCCGATGATGCGCGCGCACGGGCTGTACCCGCGCGAGCCGTGGGCGTTCGGACCGCGGGTGCTGGACATCGCGCGGGAGTTCATCCGGCTGCGCTACCGGCTGCGCCCCTACCTGCGCCGCCTCGCCGCCGACGCCGCCGCCGGGCTGCCGGTGCTGCGCCCGCTGGCGCTGGAGTTCCCCGACGACCCGGACGCCGCGGCCGTCGACGACGCGTTCCTGCTCGGCCCCGACCTGTACGTGGTGCCGGTGTTCTCCGACGCCACCGAGCCGGTCCGGCGCACCTACCACCTCCCGGCGGGGGAGTGGCGCGACCTGCTGACCGGCGAGGAGCGGGTCGGGCCGGCCCGGGTCGTCGAGCACGTGCCGCTGGAGCGCATCCCCCTGCTGGCCCGCACCGACCTGGAGATGAGCCCGTGAGCGTCGAGGTGTCCTGGTTCGCCGCGCTCTGCGACGACGACTACGAGTTCCTCGGGGTGCCCGACCCGGCGCTGGCGTCGTCGTGGGAGCACTGCCGCGGCATCGCGCTGGCCGCGGAGGAGGCCGGGTACGACAACCTCCTGCTGCCCTCGGGCTACGCGCTGGGCATCGACTCCGTCGCCTTCGCGGCCGGGATCGCGCCGCTGGTGCGCCGGATCCGGCTGCTGCTGGCCGTGCGGCTGGGGGAGATGTGGGTGCCGCAGCTGGCCCGCCAGCTGGCCAGCATCGACCAGATGCTCGGCGGGCGGCTCACCGTCAACGTCATCTCGTCGGACCTGCCCGGGCAGAGCCTGGAGTCCGCCCCGCGCTACCGCCGCACGCTGGAGATCATGCGGGCGCTGCGGCTGCTGCTCGACGGCGAGCGCGTCGACATGGACGGCGAGTTCGTGTCGCTGCACCTCGACCCGCCGCGGGTCACCGCGCCCGGGCCCGCCCCGTTCTACTTCGGCGGCATGAGCCCGGCGGCGCGGGAGGTCGCCGCGCAGGCCGCCGACGTGTTCCTCATGTGGCCCGACACGCTGCCCGCCGTCGCGGACACGCTCGCCGACCTGCGCGCCCGCGCCGCCGCCCACGGCCGCACGCTGCGCTTCGGCTACCGCGCGCACGTGATCGTCCGGGAGACCGAGGCCGAGGCCAGGGCCGCGGCCCGGCGGCTGGTGTCGCGGCTCGACCCGGCCACCGGCGAGGCCGTGCGGGCCCGCTCCCTCGACACCGGCTCGGTGGGCGTCGCCGCGCAGGTGGCGCTGCGCGACTCCGCCGACGACGAGGGCTACGCCGAGGCCAACCTGTGGACCGGCATCGGCCGCGCCCGCTCCGGCGCGGGAGCCGCGATCGTCGGCGATCCCGACCAGGTGCTCGCCAAGCTCCGCGCCTACCAGGACCTCGGCATCGAGAGCTTCATCCTCTCCGGCTACCCGCACCGCGCCGAGGCCGACCTCTTCGCCCGGCACGTCCTGCCCCACCTCGACCACGCCCCCCTGGCGTTCTGACCGGGCCGCGCGGTACTCGCCACGGGGCGGGAGGGCCAGCGGCGGCGGCCGCGGGTCCCGACGAAGCCGCGGCCGGGGGTGTTGATTGTGTGCCGGCGGGGGCGTTCCGGGGCCGGGCTCGCCGGGGCGCCGACCGGCCGTCCCGGGCGTAGCGTGGAGGTCGTGCCCCATGATCTTCCCCGCACCGATCTCCCGAGCACACCGGGCCGCCCGACCACCGTGGGCGAGCTCCGCTCCTCCGGCCACGAGCTGCGCGGCGTCAAGGACGAGATCCGCGCCAACCTGCTGGCCGCGCTCCGCGAGGGCCGCGACCCGTGGCCCGGCATCGTCGGCTTCGAGTCCACCGTCCTGCCCCAGCTGGAACGCGCGCTGATCGCGGGCCACGACGTCGTGCTGCTCGGCGAGCGCGGGCAGGGCAAGACCCGCCTGCTGCGCTCGCTCGTCGGCCTGCTCGACGAGTGGACCCCCGTCATCGACGGCTCGGAGCTGGGCGAGCACCCCTACGACCCGATCACCCCCGCGTCCCGGCGCCGGGCGGCCGAGCTGGGCGACGCCCTGCCGGTGGCCTGGCGGCACCGCGACGAGCGCTACACCGAGAAGCTGGCGACGCCCGACACCGCGGTGGCCGACCTC
Organism: Pseudonocardiales bacterium; assembly: GCA_026393175.1. Lineage (GTDB taxonomy): Bacteria > Actinomycetota > Actinomycetes > Mycobacteriales > Pseudonocardiaceae > Pseudonocardia. Next base: position 3,299 of record JAPLAT010000569.1, on the reverse strand, counting down.
ATCGGCGACGTCGACCCGGTCAAGGTGGCCGAGGGCCGCTCGCTGGGCGACCCGGAGACGATCCACTTCGGCCTGGTCCCGCGCGCCCACCGCGGCGTCGTGGCGATCAACGAGCTGCCCGACCTCGCCGAGCGCATCCAGGTCTCGCTGCTCAACGTCATGGAGGAGCGCGACATCCAGGTCCGCGGCTACACGATCCGGCTGCCGCTGGACGTGCTGCTCGTGGCGAGCGCGAACCCCGAGGACTACACCAACCGCGGGCGAATCATCACCCCGCTCAAGGACCGCTTCGGCGCCGAGGTGCGCACGCACTACCCGCTGGAGCTCGCCGACGAGATCGCGCTCGTCCAGCAGGAGGCCGAGCTCGTCGCCGACGTGCCGCAGCACCTGCTGGAGGTCGTCGCCCGGTTCACGCGGTCGCTGCGCGAGTCCAGCGCCGTCGACCAGGGTTCCGGGGTGTCGGCCCGGTTCGCCGTGGCCGCCGCGGAGACCGTCGCCGCGGCCGCGCTGCGCCGGGCCGCGATCACCGGGGAGGGCCGGGCGGTCGCCCGGCCCGTCGACCTGGAGTCGGTGCCCGCCGTGCTGCGCGGCAAGCTCGAGTTCGCCTCCGGCGAGGAGGGCCGCGAGCACGAGCACCTGGAGCACCTGCTGCGCCGGGCCACCGCCGACACCGCCCGCGCCCGGCTGCGCGGGCTCGACCTCACCCCGCTCGCCGAGGCCGTGTCCCAGCACCCGGTCCGGACGGGGGAGCGGGTGCCCGCGGCGGAGGTCGTCACGGCGCTGCCGGCCCTGGACGTGCTCACCGAGGTGGCCAAGCGGCTCGACGCCGGCGGCTGGCCAAGCGGCTCGACGCCGGCGGCACCGAGGAGCCGGGCCCGATGGCCAGCGCCGCGGAGCTGGCGCTCGAGCTGCTGTTCCTCACCCGCCGGCTCGCGAAGGACGCCGCCGACGACGACAGCGTCAGCTACGGCTGAGGCCCCACCCCGCATTGCAGCAAAGCCACTTTCACGCAACCTCCTTGCGTGAAAGTGGCTTTGCTGCAACGGGCGCCACCCTGCCGCTCGGCGCCGTGCCCGCTCAGCCCGCCACCAGACTGGGGGCCGTGCCGCGGTTGTCGAGCAGCTCGTTCATGTCCCGGAAGACGCCGGGCCGGGCGGCGAGCTGCGCGTGCGTCCCGGAGTCGACGACCCGGCCGCCGTCGATGACGTAGATCCGGTCGGCCCGCTGCAGGGTGGAGAGCCGGTGGGCCACCACGATCACGGTGCGCCCGGCCGTGAGCCGCTCCAGCCCCCGCATGACGAGCGACTCGCTCACCGCGTCCAGCCCGGAGGTGGGCTCGTCGAGGATGACGACCGGGGTGTCGCGCACGAGGGCCCTGGCGATCGCGATGCGCTGGCGCTGCCCGCCGGACAGCGAGCTGCCGCGCTCGTGCACCTCGGTGTCCCAGCCGTCGGGGAGCCGGTGGACGAACTCGTCGACGTGCGCCGCCTCCGCCGCGACGATCAGCTGCGCGCGGGTGGCGTGCGGGGCGCCGAAGGCGATGTTCTCCAGGATCGTGCCCGACATCAGCACCGAGTCCTGGGGCACGAGCGAGACCTGCGCGCGGATCGAGTCCAGCGTCAGGTCGCGGACGTCGTGCCCGTCGAGCTGCACCGACCCGGAGCCGACGTCGTAGAGCCGGGGGACGAGGCCGCCGATCGTCGACTTCCCGGCCCCGGTCGGCCCGGCGAGGGCGATCATCTCCCCGGGCAGGGCCGTGATCGTCACCCCGCGCAGGACGGGCCGGGCCGGGTCGTAGCCGAACGTCACGTCGCGCAGGGCCACGTGCCCGCGCAGCCGGCGCAGCGGTCGGGCGCCGGGGCGGTCGCGCACGGCCGACTCGACCGCGAGCACCTCCTGGACGCGGTCGGCGCTCGCCTGGCCCTTGCTGATGGTGGTCTGCAGCTTCGCGAGCTGCTTCACCGGCTGGTAGAGCTTCTCGTTGTAGGCGAGGAAGACCAGCAGCAGCCCCAGGTCCATGGCCCCGTCGAGCACCCGGAGCGTGCCGACCAGGAGCACGAGCGCCCGCCCGAGGTGCACGATGACGTCGACGGCGGCGGGCAGGCGGGCCGCGAAGTCCACCCGCTGCAGGCCCGCGGCCAGGCGCGCGTCGGAGAAGGAGCGGAACCGGCGCTCGGACCGGTCCTCGCCGGCGTTCGTCGTGACCAGCCGGATCGCCCCGAGCACCTCCGTGGCGTGCGAGGCGACCCGGCCCTCCTCCTTGCGCGCGACGGCCGCCCAGCCCTTGATGATCCGCCGGTAGCGCACCAGGACGAGGTAGAGCGGCGGCACGACCAGCAGCGAGAGCAGCGCGAAGAAGGGGTCGATCGTCACGCTGATGACGAGGATCCCGACGAGCAGCGTCACGTTGGGCAGCAGCACCGACAGCGCCGCCACCAGCAGGCCCTGGATCGTGTTGACGTCGGAGGTGAGCCGGTTGCCGAGGTCCCCGACCCGCTGGGTCTGGTGGTAGGACAGCGACAGCCGCTGCAGGTGGGCGAACGTGGCCGTGCGCAGGTACGCGAGCATCCGCTCGCCCACCCCGGACAGCGTCCGCTCGGCGAGGTAGGTCGTCAGCGCGCCGAGGGCGGCGACGACGGCGATCGCGGCGATGCACGCCCAGAGCAGGGGCGTACCGGACAGCGGGCCGACCGAGCCGCCCCGCAGCACCTCGTCGACGACGATCTTGAGCGGCCACGGAAGGGCTAGCGCGAGCGCGGACCCGAGCAGGATCAGCGCCCCGCCGGCCGCGAGGCGGCCCCGGTGCGGGGCCAGCGTCGCGCGGAACCGCCAGAGCACGGCGACCACGTCAGGCCACCGCCCCGGTGCCGTGCTCGCGGGCGAACGCGCGGACGACCTCGCGGTCGCGCCGGCGGGTCAGCACCCCGGCGGCGTCGGCGAGCGGCACCCAGCGCACGGCGTCGACCTCGGCCGGGTCGGGCGTGCCCACGCGGCCCAGCGGCGTCATGCGCCAGAACCGCACCTGCTTGACCCGGTTGTTCCGGTCCCGGTAGGTCACGCCGGGGATCTCCGCGCCGAGCCGGCAGCGCAGCCCGGTCTCCTCGCGCACCTCCCGCTCCGCGCACCGCCGCGCCGTCTCGCCCGGCGCGGTGGCGCCCTTGGGCAGCGACCAGTCGTCGTGCCGCACCCGGTGCACGACGAGCACCTCGGGCCCGCCCGGACCGCGCCGGACGACCACCCCGCCTGCCGCGACCTTCGGCGGCCCGTCGGCCCCGGCCGGCAGCAGCCGGCCCAGCGCG
>JAPLAT010000059.1 GCA_026393175.1 Pseudonocardiales bacterium | reverse complement strand
GGGGCTCGCGGCCGCCGCGGGGCTGCTGGCCTGCGCGCTGCTCGCCGACGCCGGGTCAGCCGCCGGCTGGGGCCCGGCGTGGCGGGAGCGGCTCGACCGGCTCCGCGCCCACCCCGACCCCGACGTGCGCGCGACCGCCCTGGGCACTGCCACCGCGGCCGAGTGACTGCCAGGATCGACGGCGAGGGGACGGGGGACCCGATGGGACGGATCGCGACCGCGGCGGCGGCGCTCGCGGCGGGCCTGCTGCTCGCCGCCTGCACCACCCAGGTGCCGGGCACCGGGCGGCCCGTGGACGGGGGCGCGCCGGCCGGCCCGTCCGCCGATCCGCCCGTCGCCGGCCCGGCCGACCTGGCCACCGTCGACCTGTGCGCCCTGCTGCCCGCCGACCGCCTCGCCGAGATCGGCCTGGCCCCGGCCGACGCCCGCCCGACCGACACCCCCACGCTGCGCACCTGCACGTGGGCGCCGGACCCGGCGGCGGGCGGCGGCCCCGCGGCGCTCGTGCTCTCGGCGCTGCCCGGATCCGACGTCGAGCGCCTGCTCGCCGCGGCGGGCGGGGCCACCGGCCCCGCGGGCGGGCTCGTCCGGCGCACCGAGGTGCTGGGCCGCGCCGCGGCCGAGCTGGCGGGCGGGCCGGTGTGCACGGTGTTCGTGCAGGTGGACGGCGGGGTGCTCAGCCTGCTCGGCGGCACCGACTGCGCCACGGTCGACCGCCTCGCCGAGGCCGCGGTGGCCGGCCTGGGCGGCTGACGGCCGGCGCCCCGCCCCGGGGGCGCTCAGCCTCCGAGGCGGTGGCGCAGGCCGCTGGCCCGCCCGACCGGCCGGGCGACGGCGGCGCGCACGGCCTCCTCCGACCCCACGACACGGACCCCCTCCCGGGCGCGGGTGACGGCGGTGTAGAGCAGCTCCCGGGTGAGCAGCGGCGACTCCGGCGGCGGGAGGAGCACCGTGACGCGGCGGAACTGGCTGCCCTGGCCGCGGTGCACGGTCATGGCGTGCACGCCCGTGACCTCGGGCAGCCGCGACGGCGCGTACAGCGTCGGGGGGCCGCCGCGGGCGAACGCGACCCGCGGCCCGTCCGCCGTGGCGACGACGACGCCGGTGTCGCCGTTCCACAGCCCGGCGTCGTGGTCGTTCGTGGTGACCAGCACCGCGCGCCCCGGGTACCACGGGTGCGCGGGGTCGGCGCCCGCCCCGGCGCGGGCGAGCCAGCGCTCCACCTCCGCCGTCCAGCGGGTGACGCCGTAGGGCCCGCGCCGGTGCGCGCACAGCAGCCGGTGGGCGTCCAGCGCCTCCACCGCGGCGGCCGCGTCGCCCGCCCGCCCCGCCGCGGCCAGCGCCCGCCCGACCCCGACGACGTCCTCGCGCAGGCCCGGCCCCGGCTCGGCGGTGAACTCGAGGTCGGGGTCGCCGCGGCGCAGCACCGCGACCGCCGCGTCGCCGTCGCCGGCCTGCACCGCCCGCGCCAGCTCGGCGATCGCGCCGCCGAAGCGCCACACGTGGCCCAGCGTCACGACCCCGTGCACCACGCCGCCGGGCAGCCCCAACTCGGCCAGCGCCGCGTCCAGCGCGGGCTCGGGACGCCCGGCCGCGCCCGCGAGGTCGCCGAGCACCGCCCCGGCCTCCACGGAGGCGAGCTGGTCCGGGTCGCCGACGAGCACCAGCCGGGCGTCCGGGCGCAGCGCGTCGAGCAGCCGGGCCATCAGGGTCAGCGACACCATCGACGTCTCGTCGACCACGACCAGGTCGTAGGGCAGGTGGTGGCCGCGGTGGTGGCGGAACGCCCGGGCCGCCGGGCGCCAGCCCAGCAGCCGGTGCAGCGTGGACGCCTCGGCCACCCGCGGGCGGTGCCGGGCGTGCAGCTCGCCGGTCACGGCCTCCTGCAGCCGGGCGGCGGCCTTGCCGGTGGGCGCGGCGAGCGCGACCCGGCGGGGCGGCTCGGGCAGGTCCAGCAGCAGCCCGATCAGCCGGGCCACGGTCGTGGTCTTGCCGGTGCCGGGCCCGCCCGCGAGCACGGTGACGCGGCGCAGCACCGCGACCGCCGCGTCGCCCTCGCCGGCCTGCACCGCCCGCGCCAGCTCGGCGATCGCGCCGCCGAAGCGCCACACGTGGCCCAGCGTCACGACCCCGTGCACCACGCCG